>JAQWRY010000059.1 GCA_029243485.1 Candidatus Binatia bacterium
CTACATTCTCGGCACGCAGCAGGTGAAGCTCTCGAGCGACCTCACCCGAGTCTTCGGCAGCCCGACCAGCAACTCTGGTCCCGGGTACCGCCCGGGCGACGACGGTTGGATGTGGCGCGTGCAGATGCAGGTCGCGTTCTAAGTGAGGGAAGCCGGGTCGACGAGGGGATCACGGCCCCAGAGCGTGTAACGGTCGGTGGAGGAAGATCCGGCACCCTCTCGTCGGCCCGGCAAGATGACTATCGACGCGACGTCGCTCGAGAAAGCGCCACTGCTAAGCGTTGAAACCTTCCGCAGGTTCCTGAATTGACAACTCGAGAACGTTCGACCCCTTCGTGGTCCAACTTCAGCTGAACCCGAACAGGTATCGGCTTCAGCGGCGCCGTCGAACACTCCATCGGGAACCAACTTATGGAAGTGAATCGCCCCGGCTTTCCCGGAGCCCAAATTTCTTGGAAAGAAAAGGGCTATGGGAAGACCAAGCAAGTACGGACCGGAGGTGCGGGAGCCAGCGGTTCGGATGGTGCTGGACGGTCAGTCGCGCCACGAGTCGCGGTGGGCAGCGATCGGCTCGATCGCAGAGAAGTTCGGTTGCTCGCCTGAAACGCTGCGCGGTTGGGTCCGTCGATCCGAGCGCGATAGCGGTGTTCGGCCTGGGCTGACGACCGAAGAGCGTGAGCGCCTGAAGGATCTCGAGCGCGAAAATCGCGAGCGGCGGCGAGCGAATGAGATCCTCCGCAAGGCATCGGCGTATTTCGCACAGGCGGAGCTCGACCGCCGACCGAAGTGATCGTCACCTTCATCGATGATCACCGCGCCGAGTATGGGGTCGAGTCAATCTGCGCCACGTTGCCGATCGCCCCACCGACGTACTTCAAGGCGAAAGCTCGCGAAGCGGATCCGAGTCGCTTGCCTGCCCGCTCCAAGCGCGACACTGAGCTGCGTGAGCACATCCGGCGCGTGTCGACCTCGCTGCGCACGGACTTGGCGCTCGACGCGCTGGAGCAAGCTCTACATTCGCGGCCGAAGAGCGACACGCTTATCCATCACAGCGACAGGAGATCGCAATATTTGTCGATTCGATACACGGAGCGATTGGCCGAGGCCGGGATCGAGGGGTCGGTCGGCAGCGTGGGGGATTCGTATGACAATGCTTTCGCTGAGACGGTGAATGGACTGTACAAGACCGAGGTGATCCACCCGCAGTCTCCGTGGCGTACCGTCGATCAGGTTGAGTTCGCGACCCTGGAATGGGTGGATTGGTCCAACAACCGACGGCTACTCCAGCCGATCGGCGACATTCCACCGGCCGAGTTCGAGGCCAAGTACTACGAGGAACAAAACGCTCAGGCCGATGCGGCCTGACTCAGAGAAAAACGGCTCCGGAGAAGCCGGGGTGATTCACTGGTCCAAAATCCGGGGTCCACTTCACTTCGTGGTGATCCCCAGGGCCTGGATCCTGTCCGGCCGGTCATCGAGCAGGCTCCTCGCTGGCTTGCCCCCGGAAGGCATGCTTCTAGTTGAAATCGTCGACTCGAGCCGTGAACCGGTTATTGAGATCGCCCAGGGTGTGGTGGGCCTGCAGGATTCACGTCTTTTTAGACGACCATGAGGGGTTTTCACGCGTTCTCATGGCATACTCGACTGCGTGAAGAATTGCCGGTGGAGTTTTCGTGCTTCAAGGTCAATGTAGTCCCTCGTCGCGTGTTCGGGTCTAGTGGAGATTTCTTTTTATGTATGGGTTGATCAATCGTGCAGTACGAGAACTTGTCCTGGGCAACTACGGAGCGGATGCATGGAACGCAATACGCACCAAGGCCAGCGTGGAGGAAGACGACTTCGTCTCCATGCAGTCGTACGATGACGATGTCACGTACGCACTCGTGTCGGCGGCCTCCGAACATCTCGGTGTCCCCGCGGAGCAGATTCTCGAGACCTTCGGGGAGTACTGGGTGAAGTATGTCGGTGACGACAGTTACGGGGAGCTGATGAATGCAGCGGGCATGAACCTACCTGACTTCCTTCTCAACTTGGACCAGATGCATGCTCGTGTCATGCTTACGTTCCCCGACCTGAAGCCGCCTTCATTCAAGGTGACCGACCAGACGGAAGATAGCCTCCGTCTTCATTATTTCTCGAAGCGAGTCGGACTCGCCCCACTCGTGGTCGGCCTGCTCAACGGCCTTGCACTCCGATTCGAGACTACCATCGAGGTCACGCATGGTCGGGATGGAGCCGACGGCGCGGAGCATGATGTCTTCGACATCCTCATGGAAACTCGGCCTATCGCCAGTGTTGACGATTGAGCACCCACTGTGTCAGACGCATGACAGGTGATCACTTTCACCCGGAGTGCATCGTGGCCACGATCCTCGGGAGTTGATTGGGCCCATGATCGATGTGTCCGAAATCATCGGCTCGGCTTTTCCGTTCTACCTCGTCGTGGGCCAGGAGTTGGAGGTCGTCGCGTCGGGTCCTCGCCTGGCAGAAGTGGCGCCCGACCTGGTTTTGGGCAGGAACTTTCTTGACTGCCTCATGATCGAACGGCCCGAAGGCATCGCCTGCGCGGCAGACATCTTCGAGCGGGAGGGTGATCTCTTCATCCTCTCGATTCCCGATTCGAGACTCCGGCTGCGTGGCCAGTTCTATCCCTTCGCCACGCGGGGGGCGGGGCGAAGACTGCTGTTCCTGGGGCATCCCTGGATCAGCGAGCTCGCCCAACTCGCGGGCCTGGGACTCACACTCGGTGATTTTCCTCCTCATGCTTGCATCGCGGACATGCTCGTCCTTCTCCAGACGAAGAACTCCATGCTCGAGGAGTCCAGGAGGCTGGCGGCAAGCCTGAAACATGCGAGCAAGGAGTTGAGTGAGCGCAACAGCCAGCTCGAGGATGAGCTCGCCAGGAGGGCACGCCTGGAGGAGACTGTCGTCCAGGCTCAGAAGATGGAAGCGATCGGCCAGCTCGCGGGTGGTGTGGCACATGACTTCAACAACATCCTGCTCGCGATCAACGGGCATGCTTCGCTCGCCCTTCGAGGCGCTGGCGGCGACAGCCCCCTCAAGCGTCACCTCGAGAACGTGCTCGAAGCTTCAAACCGCGCGGCAGAACTCACGTCCCGGCTCCTCGCATTCGGTCGACGACAGGTGATGGACCCGATTGCGGTGAGCGTCGACGAAGCCCTCGAAGAGGCCGAGCACGTCCTGACACCGCTGCTTGGGGAACGAGTCAAGCTCGAGATCAACCTTCCGGGTAGCCTGGGGACGGTCTTGATCGATCCCACTGCGTTCCAGCAGGTGCTCCTGAACCTTGCAATCAATGCACGAGATGCCTTCGGTGCCACGGGGGGGGTGATCCGGGTCGTAGGAAGCTCGCTGTCGATCCGGGAAGCGAAACCGTGCCGTCTCGGTGAACTGACACCTGGTGAGTGGGTCATGATCACCATCCAGGATGATGGCAGCGGCATCAATCCGGCGATCCTTGATCGCATCTTCGATCCCTTCTTCACGACCAAGCAGCAAGGACAGGGAACGGGCCTCGGTTTGTCGACCGTGTGGTGGATCCTCGAGCGGATCAATGGGGCACTGGATGTCTCATCCGAGCCCGGTAACACGGTTTTTTCCGTTTACATGCGCATGGACGATGGGCTGGGGGAGGATGGAAGCGATTCACAGGCAAGCATGGGCGAGGGACAACTTCGGCCCGGTCGTATTTTGCTGGTCGAGGATGAGGAGATGGTGCGCCGACCGGTGAGGGACATGCTCAAGCTGCTCGGGTGGGAGGTCACCGAAGCTTGCTGTGCCGAAGAGGCAATCAGCTTCGCGGACAACGCTGAGGTTCCCTTCGATCTGGTACTCACGGACATGGTCATGCCCGGACTCGGGGGCAGGGAACTGGCCATATTGCTTCGCGACCGTTGGCCGGAACTCGACCTGATCTTCATGACCGGGTACGACCCCAAGGCCGCCAAATCGGAACTCCAAACCAGTGAGGTGACGCTCTCCAAGCCGTTCGACATAGATGAGCTCGAGGTCATCCTGAAGAGTTTCGGAAAACGTCAATGACCCGGGTTCATGATTCGTTGCGTTCGATGATCAAGGCCTTGTAGACCTCTTCGAGCGGCTGCTCGACCTGAAACGGCTTGAACAGGAAGCCGTGAAGCCCCTCCTGGCTGGAGCGGAGGGCGAATCGTGGGGATCGTAGCCGAAGCCTGTCATGAGGACCACCGGCGTGTCCGGATTGACGTCCTTCGCGGCGCGGAAGACCTCGTATCCGTTTCGATCCGGCATCCTGACATGCGTCGTGCCGACGGCCCCACCCGGACTCGTGCCCATGCGGTCGAATCAGAAAACGATTCGGTGGTGCTTCGGCAGGTCGACGAGGGCCTAGATGGCGGCAGCACGGATGAGCAACCATTTCGCGGTTCCTTAGTTTTACATAACCCAGGGCCATGGCGACGGGTGGGCGAAAAGGCGCTTGATGTCGCCTACACGCCAGCTAAACCCCAGAGCAGAAAAAAGCTCGGAGATTGCTTTCGGTGGCCTGTGGCGAATCGCTGGACTGGCCAGTAGAATGTTTAAGGACTCGCAGAATTGAGGAGGTCTGTCCTCAAGGGACTGCGATCCCGGGGGTATCAAACAGGATGACGACCCAGGACCCCGAGTCGCGGAAGCCTCAGGGCGAGGATTCTTTTCGCCATGACGGATACCGCGAGTTCGTCGAAGCGATGGAGGATGTTCTCATCGTCCTCTCAAGGGATGGCTTTATCGTTTCGCTTGGGCCTTCCTTTGAGCGCTGGCTCGGCTTGACGGAGGCGCAGTGGGTCGGGAGGCACTTCACGGCGGTCCTCCATCGGGAAGACCAGGGCGCGGCGCTCGATCTGCACAAGCGAGTGCTTGGCGGGGAATCATCAGTCACTAGCGAGTTGCGGTTTCGTTCTCGGTCCGGCGATTGGAAGCTCGGCGAATTACGCGCCAGTCCCTTGCGTGTTGGTCGTGAGATCCAAGGCGTTGTGGGGATTAGTCGCGACCTCGGCGACCGCAAAGGGCCGGAGGCGCACAACCGTGCTCTCTTGCTCATTGCTGCGAACGTCGCCGGCCATCTCGAACTCGAGACTCTCTTCGAAGAAGCTCTGCCGCCGATTGTCCAGGCGCTCGGGGCCGACGGTGCCATTATCTTTCGCGAAGACACCCAGACGCTCGAGAGTCAGGCCATTGCCGATCTCGGCTTCAGTGAGCAGCAGTCTCGTTTCTTGCGAGCTAAGACCTTTCCTCGCGACTTGTCGTTTCAGGGGCGCCCTGTCCAAGGAGAGACCGCGTCTTGGCGATCCAGGTCAGAGGCGGGTTCGGCCATTGCCGAAGGCTTGATGGAGCCGCTGGGCGTTGAGTCTGTCATCATTGCCCCGTTAGATGCTCAAGGCCGCAATTTCGGTTCACTGGCTGCGTGGAGTCGCCGCAAGCAAGCCTTTGATTCCCGAGACGTTTCTCTTTGCGAGGCGATCGCGTTCATGCTTGCGAGTGCCGTAGGAGCGCGCGAACTTTATCGTGCCCGCATCGAGGAAGCCCGGATCGATGCGGCGCAGGCACTGGTGGCGGGTGAAATGATCTCGTCTCTCGACGCCCCGGCCCTTCTTGAACGACTCTGCCGAATGACGAGGAAGGTGCTGGGCTGTGATCTCGCTCATACTTTCTTGTACGACGCGGAGAGCGAAGTTTTTGTGCCCATGGTCGGAGACGGCGCGACGGCAACTCCGTGGGACATCCTTCGTACATTACGCATCGATCGCTCGCTGGTGTCCGAGATCATCGATTCTGTGCAGACCACGGGTTTTGCACGACTTGAAACCAGTGACCGGCAGGCCCGGGCTATGATGAGGGTCTACGGTGCGAGCACCGCGATGATGGTCCCACTGGCAAGAGGTTCTGATCTAAAGGGAGTCCTGATCGTCGGCCGCCGCGCCGAGGGGGCGGACTTTGATTCGACCGAGGAAGAGATCTTGCGCCGTATCGGTCGTCTGGCTTCGCCGAGCCTCGCCAACGCCCAGCTAGTCGAAGAGTTGGAGACGGCGAACAATCTCAAATCGGAATTCGTTGCCACGATGTCGCATGAATTGAGAACCCCGCTCAACGTGATCCTGGGGTACTCGGATCTACTTCTCGATGAAGCGTATGGGCCGTTGACCCGAGACCAGGTGGACACGCTTACTCGGCTGGCCCGTAGCGCTACGAATCTCTGCGAGCTTGTGAATGCCACCTTGGACCTGAGTAGCCTCGAAGCCGGCAGAATGGAACTGCATCTCGAGGAGATCGATGCTTTGAGGCTAATGGCAGAAATCATCGAAGTGCAGGAGGGCCGAACGCAGGGTGTAGAGTTTCGCTGGCAAGAAGCCTTGGACCTTCCTTCACTCTGGACCGATGCGGGCAAGCTCAAAGTGGTGTTGGGAAACCTCTTGTCCAATGCGTTCAAATTTACCGAGAGAGGGTACGTCGAGCTCTCGGCCGCCGTGCTGCGCGATGGAGTCGAGTTTACCGTTCGCGATAGCGGTCCGGGGATCCCGGGCCCGATGCAAGAGACCCTCTTTGAAGCATTCCGCCAGGGTGACGGTTCTGCGTCTCGGGCGTATGGAGGAGCGGGGCTAGGTCTCTACATCGTCCGCCAGTTCGTGCAGATGCTTGACGGCGAAGTCTCGTTGCAGAGTGAGGTCGGTGAGGGGGCTACGTTTCGCGTTTGGGTCCCTCTTCGAGGCCCGTCGGCTCACCCGGCTCCACGCCCGCCCACGAACGTCTTCAAACCGTTGCCTCCCGCGGTTTTGGTGCAGCGAGAGAAATAGGGGAGGCGCGGCTGTGCACGCGGCGTTCTCCCACGTCCCGCCCGCAGCTTCGCAGATCACCTGGCTGCTGGCATTGAAGTCGTATTTGCATATGTGCCGGGTGGAATTGATGACGCCTCCGCCCTGCTCACATAAGGCCGCGTTGTCCGAGGTGATATCCAGCCCCGCGACCGCTTCGTCGATCAGCGCCGGAATACCACTTTCGCTCGCGAGGTCTGCCTCACCCAAGCCAAATGCCGCAAGGTCAAACCGGTTAAGCGCGAGGAGTGACGCCGCCATTACAGAATGCAGTATCGCGTCGCTCATCCCACCGTCGCAATCTGCTCCAAGGCGCCCGTCTTCCCGCCCCGCTCTCGTGCGCTCCTTGTCCCAGCCCTAAGGAAACTTTGCGCCGCGTATCAAGTCGGCCGCTCTCGTAGTATCGGCCCGCGCTCTAGAAACGTTGGCTTCTGCCTTGTTCGAGGACAGGGTGAAAATGCCAGTGAGCAGGTTCGCCTTCGGGGCGCATTTCCGACCCTGGGTCAGCGCTGCCTCGGCGGGCGCGGCGGTGATAAACGAGAATGCTAGCGCGATTGCCAGCGTGGATATCAATGTCTTCATTGGGTTGCTCCGACGTGATGGTCGGTGATGCTCGAAGTCGAGCCGAGGTGCTCAGGGGATCCCTCGCCGTTCTCACTACGGACCCGACGGCAGGAAACATGCACGCCTGATTTGCGCTTCTGGGGTTGTATCGTTGGGCCAATGGGTCGCGGAAGAGGATGAATTTTGCCGCCCAGCGGCTTCGTCCCCGTGCGGCGAGCAAGCCGCTGGGCGGCCGCGTCGAAGCCACCGGGCGGCACCTCGAGGGTGGGGGGGGGGGGCCATGCGAACCGAGCGGCTCGCTATGGGCCGGACAGCCGTGCAGCTACAGGAAAGCACCCGATGAACGTCGGACTCGTGCTCCATGACGTCGCTCTGGCCAGAGAGGGCGAGCGCGATTCGGTCGGTCGCGTTCTGGCGGTTCCCTTCCCCGAAGCCGTGGCGCGGATGCAGGGCCGAGGCGCGCTACGGCTTCTTTCGTGCACTGCCGGAGGCGCTGCGGGACAGCGTGGCCGACCTCTGTCCGAAAAGTCCCTGAAGCCGGCCGCGTCGTTCTGGAATGCCGGCAGATCGAACGCCGCCGACCAGCACCCGTCGTCGCTGTTCACGACCTGCACGGTGACCCGCGCGTCTTGCGCGCGCGGGGGCGGCTACCCGTCGACCTGGGCGAATAGGCCGTTCATGTCGGCTACCGGCTGCCAGATTTCGCCTATCGAACCTGGTGTCCAGAGTTTACATCCGAAGAAAAGGCCCTATACCCAGAGGGTTTGATTCGCGCGGGGAAGACGTAATCCTGTGCGTGGAGCGTGGTATGCACCGCCTTGAACCTCTTCAGCGCCGCTGCCCCATTACCCGCAGCAACATCAGGAAGAGGTTGATGAAGTCGAGGTACAGAGAGAGAGCACCGCGCACCGCTTCCTTGGTATCCTCTTCGGTTCCCTCGTTGCCGAGGATATTCATCTCTTTGATCTTCTGCGTGTCGTACGCTGTCAGGCCCACAAAGATCAGCACTCCAGCGTAGGTGACGAGCCAGTAGACCATCGAGCTCTGCAGGAAGATGTTGACGATGGAGGCGATGATGATGCCCATCAAGCCCATGAAGAGAAAACTTCCCCACGAGGTCAGATCACGCTTCGTCGTGTAACCGTAGAAGCTCATCGCTCCGAAAGTGCCGGCGGTGACGAAGAAGGTCGAGGTCAGCGAGGCCGTCGTGTAGGCGAGAAACACAAAAGAGAGCGTTACCCCGGTCAACGCGGAATAGAGCAGGAAAACGCCGGTCGCTTGTGCAGCGCTCATCTGCATGACCCGAGTGGCCAGCCACATGACGAGACCCAACTGGAGGAGGATCAACGGGAAAATGACCCACGGGCTGGCAACTACCTGCAGCAGCGCCGGTGTGGTCGCGACCAGGAAGGCAACACCGCCTGTGACGACAAGGCCCATAGTCATCCAGCTGTAGACCCGAACCATAAAGCGTTGCTGCTCCGCCGCGATGGTGCTCTCGCTGTAGTGGACTGTCGTGGGTTCCATCTTCCTCCTCATTCCTGCCGGGAATTACCCGAGCCCGGCACGGCAACTCCCGAGGAGTATAGCTGAACGAGGCCCGGATTCCGCTTGCCCCGAGAAGCGTGATCTCCTTTCCAAACGATCACGCTTCTCACGACCTACGTCGCGACCACAGGCAGGCTACGGCGGACAGTTACACTCCATCCCACAGTTGCCGGTAGCCAACATGAACGGCCTATTTGCCCAGGTCGACGGGTAGCCGCCAACGCGAAGCCCGGAGCGAAGCCCAGTTCGGGATCTAAGCGGCCGCTGCGAAGCCCGTCAGGCGCAGAAGGCGACTGGGTGCGGGCTCGAGTGGCTCAGACCCGTGGGCTGACGCGACAGCACAACGGAATCGAGTGTCGTGGGCGCCCGCATTGTCAGGCAAGATGGGTAACATGGAAGTGCCAGAGCACTCGATCGAGGATCGTACCTAAACAACGGCCCCAGGGCTTTGTTCTGATCGACGTCTCGCTCGCGACCGCGGTTCTGGTCGACGAGATGCGCGCCGACGACAGCGCCGACCTGCACGATCGCTTCGACGCGATGGAGAAGCGGATGGAAATCCTGCAGGGAGATCTGGACGCGCTTCGCCGGCACGTGGGCGCCGTGCGACCCCGAGCCCGTGGTCGTCGACGCCGTGCTGGTCGGGCCGTGCCACGGCTGGTCGCCCGTGGACCGACGCGATCACTTCCCGCGGGACTTCCGGCCGCCGCCGCTCAGCCTCGCGACGCTCGCGTCCCCCCTCGCGCTCGGCGCGCCGTCACCCGCCAGTAGAGCGTCCACGCGAGCGCCGAGAGCGCGATGCGCAGGCGAAGGGCGCCCGTGTACGCCGACTCCCCGTGGCTTCGGACTTCGCGCTCCACCGGGATCGTCTCGACCGGCAGACCCGAGCAGCCGATCATGGCAACGAGGAACGGGGATGGCGCGTGCAGCGACAACACTCGCTCGACCATGCGACGATGCATGAGGACGAACGCGCCCGCGTCCGCGGAGACGCCGCAAAGCAGGTGCAGGAGAGATTTGAAGATCTTCGAGGTCGCGAGACGGGTCGCCGACTCGTAGCGCCCGCGTCGTCCGGCGAAGACCGCGGCCACGCCGCCGCTCATCGCAGCGAGAAGGGACGGGATCGCCTCGGGCGGATCCTGGAGATCCGCGTCCATGACGACGACTGCATCTCCACGGCTTTCCTTCAATCCCGCGACGATGGCGCGCTGCTGACCGCCATTCGCCTCCCGCGTGACGACCCGGACGAAGGGATCGGCCGCTTCGAGTTCTGCGAGGACCGAACCGGATCCGTCGGGGCAGGCGTCGTCGACGAAGACGAACTCGAGCCCGTCCACGCGGCGGGCGCAGGCGATCTTTACCCGCTGATGCAGCTCCCGCAGCGTCGCGGCGTTGCGATAGACGGGCACCACGACGCTGAGCTGGATCGGCCCCGGCCGTGGGGCGCAGGCCGGCGATTGGCGAGCTCCGCGCGAGGCTTCAGGAACCACCGTCTCCGCGCACATCGCCCGTCCTCCCTGCCGGTTCGCCCCTGCGGCGAAACCACTCCACCGAGAGGCGCAGTCCTTCTTCGAGAGAATTCTGCGGTCGCCAGGCCAGCAGCCGCCCCGCCTTCTCGATATCGGCACACCAATGTCCCGTATCGGAAGGACTCGAAGGATACGTTCCGGGCTGGACCCGAATGGTGGCCCCGGTTACCGATTCGACGGCGTGGACCAGATCTTCGTTGGAGGTTTGGATCCCTGTGCCGATGTTGATGATCTCTCCCACGACGCCTTCGGCCCGAGCCGCGAGGAGGCTGGCACGCACGACATCGTCGATGTGCACGAAATCCCGACGAAAGCCGGACTTCGTGAGCCGCATCTCTCCTCCGCCGAGCGCGGCCCGGATCGTCGTCGCAACGAATCTGTGCGCACCTTCCCAGGCTCCGTACACGGAGAATGAGCGCAAGATGACCGTCGGCACGCTGCCTTCCCGAGCGGCCTGCAGGCAGGCCAGGGTCGCGGCGGCCTTCGTCGCGCCTCGAAAGGTCGTGGGTTGGTCCCGAAGGGACTCCTCCAGAGGGTACGCGTGGGGCCCGTATTCCGTTGAACTCCCCACCTGGACGAAACGAAGGCAATCCACCTGCCGTGCCGCCTCCAGGAGATTCCAGGTGCCGAGAACGTTGCAAGCGACGGCGCGGAGCCGATCGTCGCGAGTCGTCTGGTGGCCACCCTTCGCCGCGAGATTGAAGATCCGCTGCGGCCGGAGCCGCGTCACGAGATCGATCACCGGCTCGACATCCGCCAGATCGACCGCGTGGATCCCGATGGACTCGCGAATCTCCTCCAGACGCCAGAGATCGCCGTCGGGACGAACGAGGGCGTGTACCTCTTCTCCCCGGTGCAACAACGCGCGGACGAAGTTCGCGCCGAGGAAGCCAGCCGCGCCCGTGACTAGGATACGTTCCATGGGGAATACCGACCGCTAGTGTGCCCGTGGCGTGTCGGGCGGCGCAAGTCCCGGTTTTGGAGATCGCCCGTCCCTTCGGTGACGCAAACCCTCCTGCGGCTGCACCCCCGTTCGGCGACGAGAGAGCCGGCGGCGCTCGCAGGTCACGAGGACCGGGAGCAGAAGGAGCGTGAATGCGGTCAGGGACGCGCCGAAGAGAAGAGAGCGGGGACGGTAGCGGAACGCCACGCGGTGCGTTCCCCGATCGATCACTACACCCCGAAAGAGGACGTTCGTGCGATGGATGGGTCGCGCTTCGCCGTCGACCGTCGCTTCCCAACCAGGGTAATCGAGGTCGGAGAGGACGAGCAGGCAGCGCGGCTGGTCGCAACGACCTTCGACCACCACCCGTTCGGGCGCGTACTCGAGGAATCGAGCGCTACGAGCAGACCGCGCGTCGGATCCGGAGTCGATGGCGTGCGCGCCCGTCGAGCGCGAACCGGACAGCGTCAAGGGTTCGTGGACGATCGCCGTCTCACGTGGATCGAATGCGCCCGAGCGAAGCAGCGACTGCGCGGCGATCGGATCGGGCTCTTCCCGGACGCGCGGCACTACCCAGACGCGCGGCAGGGCGGATGGGCGCTCAATCCGCCGGATTCCGCCGAGGTCGAGTGCCTCGCCGCCGGCGAGCTGCTCCAGACGTTGGACCTCCCTTCGGTATCGCCAGCGTCTCCCGTTGCCGAAATGGTTCGGCGGGGGCTCGATCGGCACCAGCCAGACCCCGACACCCATCAGGTCGAGGAGGCGCGCGAGCCCGGGAGACGGGCGGCGGCGGGTCCCGCGAAACAGGGAGACGCCCCCGTGCCAGAGGGGCCGGGGCCGCCCGCCAAAGAAGTAGTCCCGATAGACGCTCGGGAGCTGCGGATCGTAATCCGGCACGACGGGAACGCCGTGCAGGGTTCCGAACTTGTAGGGCAGCCCAACGAGGCCGCGCCTGGAATCGACGAAGGGCCGGAGGCCCAATCTCTCGACGAAAACGCGACGCTGCCCGGGCGCGCGGGCCAGGTCCTCGAGCAGCGCCGGCGGTGCGTAGGGTCTTTCCGGTGCCAGGACCGGGTGGGTCCAGGGTTGTCCCGTGCGGGCGTAGGCGGCGAGTCCCACGGCGGTGGCGACGAGGACTGGGAGGACGCGGGATGCGGAGCGGAGGATCGGACGGTGCCTTCCCCGCGCGCTTCTCGACTTCGTCGCGAGACGGCTCAGCAATCCCATCACGGCCTGCACGCCGATGCCCTCCAGCATCGCGATGGCGAACACCGTGAGAAAGAGCGCCCGGCCGGGTCCCCGAAAGAGGTTGCCGAGCGGCAAAGCGTGATAGATCGCGAAGACCGGCGTCGCCTCCCCGAGGGAGAACAAAGCCGAGACGAGGGCTGCGACGAGGAAGAAGAACCAGTATTTTCTCCGAGGGCGGTCTGCAAGCCCCAGGGGCACGAGCGCGAGGGGCAGCACCGGCGCGACCGTCCATAGAAAGCTCTGCGGGCTGGCCGCGTACATTCCCGCCTGACGGAGGCCCAGGCCGGCCAGGCTCCGCGATCCCTGCAGCGCAAGTTCGACGGCAGGCACCAGCTGGACCGCAACGAGGCCTAGCGCCAACAGACCGGCCAGAGCGGCGAAGCCGATGGCCCGCACCCGGCTCCCCGGTTCGGAGAAGACGGCGAGCCCGAAGACCCCCCATGCCAGCGCAAACTGCACCGTGAGAAGGAAGCCCTGCGCCCAGCCGCCGAGAAAGGAGAGGCCGAGCGCAAGGGCGAGGACGATGGCGCGTGAGGTGCACGGCCTCGACAGGAGGCCCTGTGTGGCCCACAAAACGGCGGGCAGCCAAACCATCGTCGACAGGAAGACGGGCATGTAGAAGCCGTTGAAGATTCGCCACGACAGCATGAAGGCGAGGGCGGCGGTCGCGCGCGCCGGGTTCGACAGCCCAAGACGCCCGCCCAGCATCCAGGTGAAGAACCCCCCGACGGCGAGATGGAAGATCGCGCCTGCGGCGAGCACCATCGTGGGGGACGGCGACACCAGCATCAGCAGAAGGTTCGGGGGATGGAACAGGCCACGCGACTGGAGAGAACTGAACGGGATGCCCGCCATCTGCCAGGGGTTCCAGAGCGGAAACTCCCCTGCCTGAAGCCTTTCCCAGGCGTACATCACCTCGGGCCAGGTGAAGAAGAAGGAGTCGTGTGCCGTAAGGTGCCAGTCGTTCGGAGCGTCCACTTGAAGCCGGTGGAACCAAAGAATCGCAGCAAGCAGGCCGAAGGCGGCGAACGCAACGAGATCGACTCGACGTGAGGTCTTCACCACCGGCCACTCACGAACAGAGCCGTCGACTCTCCCGTTCGATGCTCGCAAGCAGATCGGCGTGATCGCGCGCGCACTTTTCGGCGCTGCGGCGGCCGAGGGCGCGGAAGAAGGTCTCGATCTCCGCGACCACGACGGCCATGTCGCGCCCGCGCGTGTCGCGCCGGAAGGACCTGCGACAGAAGCTGAAGCTGCAATCCAATCGATGGATTTCTCTCGTCAGGAGGTGGGCGGGAATCGGGTCGCCACGGCGGGTGTCGGTGAGCACGGCGAAGCCGAAGGCCGCCCTAGGAAAGTGTCGCCGCACCCGCTCCACCGTTCCATCCCCGACGGCGTCGAAGATGCTGCCGGCGCCCCGGTCGATGGCGAGGTCGTTTAGGCCGAGGTAGACGCGATCGAGGGGCAGACGGCCAAGTTCGGGAGAGAGTCGCACGGCCGCGCACGTCTCGACGAGAATCGCGGCCTCGCAGCGTCCTCCGAGGAGCGCCAGGAAGCGCTCGGTGTCGGCGACGCTTGTCACCATCGGAAGGAAGATACAGACGGCGCCGGCGTCGATCGCGCTTTCGATTTCGCGCTCGGTCTCGTCGCCGAACGAATTGATCCGGCACCAGGCACGGGCCCCCGGGATGCCGGCAACGGTACGCAACTCGTCGAGGCTGGCGGGCGCGATCTCGGTATCCCGCCCCGACTGTCGGCGCTCCTTTCCCCGGCATTCGCGGTCCACGAGGAAGGTGCAGATTCCGGATTCAATCGCGCGGCGAACTTCTGCAGGCTCGTGCTCGACGTAGACGAGCTCGATGCCCCCCTTGGACCTCATGGCATATCCTTCCAGGCCCAGGCGACCAGGCTGCTTCCGAAGGGAAGTGAGAAACGCGAGAGAGCGGCGACTTCGAAGGAGTTGCACGCGCCCAGGAAACGGTTCAGCCAGACCGGTGGCCGGCGCTCGACGCCGATGGCCCGATCACTGCGAACCCTGCGCGTCGCGAGGACGAGCGGAAGCAGGAGAGCCTGGTAGTGCGTCGAGCCCCCGGGACTCCAGCCGGTCTTCTCGAGTTCGGCGCGCAGCATCGCGCGGTCGTAGCGACAACGGTGGCCGGCCGCCTCGTCGGTCGAGCTCCAGAGCCAGTCGTGTGCCGGCACGGAAATGAGCAGGTGCGCGCCCGGCGCGGCGAGCCGGCGCGCTTCCTTCAGCAGCGAAAGTGGATCGACGTGCTCGAGGACGTCGAGAAGCGTGATCAGATCGAATTGCTCCGAGGCGAGCGGAACGTTCTCCACGTCGGCAGCCACGACGGTCGCGCTGGTCGCGCGCTCCGCGGCGACGCAGGCAAGGCCGTCGTGCCCGTCCACGCCCACCACGAGTTCGCCACCGAACTTCTCCAGCGTGGCGAGAAAGCGCCCCGTGCCACAGCCGAGATCGAGAGCGCGCGGAAAAGTCGTGCGACATTCCCGAAGGAAAATGCGAGTGAGGAGCTTCTCTCTCGCATCGAACCAGAAGTGCCGCTCATCGAGGTCGCGCAGGTGGTCGCGCCGCTCCTCGGAGAAGCCGTCCGGAACGAACGCGCTCGACGTCGAGGCGAAGTAGTCCTTTCGCTTCTGCAGCGACCAGCCGCACGCGCATCCACTGTCGCCCGGCGGCAAATCCTTCGCGCAGCGGATGCAACGCCACCGCGGCTGCATGGTCACGCAGGCTTCTCCGCACGAAAGAGGGAAAACGCGTGTAGCGGATGTAGCAAGCGCGCGCGCTCTACGGCTCGCTCGACGCGATCGCCCACGGTCGTGTTCGTGAGGAAGGGCGGGAAGAGACCGCAGGAAAGACTGTGGGCCGATACGAGGCCGTTGCGGCGCATCGCCGCTTCCACGAGCCGCGGGCGCATGTTGCGAATGCCGCGCTCGGCCTTCCAGGTCATTCCGGGCGTCAGCGCGATCTGGACGTGGTAGAGGGGGTTCACGGCGCGTGGTTCGCAAAAAGCGACGACGCCGCCTGGCTCGAGCACCTTCGCGATCGCCGCAAACGCAGCGTCGAGATCGGGGACGTGGTGGAGCACGAAGAAGCCTATCACGCGATCGAATCGCTGATCGGTATGCTCCGGGAGGTCTCCGACGTCGCAGAGGAGCGTTTCGAAGGAGAGATCCGCCAGCTCCCGCTTCATGTCGGCCAACATGTCCTCTGATATGTCGAGACAGGTCAGTCGATGGCCAGAACGAAGCAAGGGCTCGCTGAACTTGCCCAGGCCCGAACCGATCTCGAGGATGTGGTGCCCCGGTTCGAGTCCGGCGTATTCCGTCATCCAGTCGATCTTGTGCCGGACGTACGCGGAGTCCGTCCGTTGCATCGTCCGCTTGTCGAGTGACCGGTAGTAGTGACGCTGGTAGGCGTTGTGATCGCTTGTGAGAGGCATGGTACCAAGCCGAGAGCTGCGTCCGTCGAGCTTTATACGCGCTGGCGCTCAGCGCAGGCAAGGACAATTCGGGCCAGCGGGCTGGGTGGCGGCAGCCGACATGCACACGCCAACGTCCGATAAGGCGCCGTCAGGTCGGTTTGAGTCCAAAAAGGGGCTTCATGTCGGCTATCCGCATTGTGATGCCAAGGATGAGTTTCCGCCTGGACGATAGCATAATCTATCGGCAACTCTCCCGTCGACACGAGCAGCGTAGTTTCGATGTTTGTCGCGACAAGCGTAGCTTCGATGATTGTCGCGACATTCGCGACAATAATTGAGCCCCTCATATCTCCGCTTAGGTGTGGTTTTGATACTCCATGACCCGTGCCCTTTTGACCACGCTCTTCTCGCTGTTTCTTTTGTCTCAGCCCACGGCAACTGGTGCGCTCGAACTCTGCGTCAAGGCAGACTTTCGAGGCCCTGACCCAACGGCACCGACGAACAACTCCCCGATCAAGCTGAGAAAGGAGTGCCGTCTCGGGAAAGAAGTGTCGCTGGGCACCACCGAGGATCTGGCAAAGATACAGGCAAACGAGGCAGCGATTGCGACGAACGCCGGGGACATCGCCACGGAGTCGGCACGGCGGCCACGGTCTTCCTCGCGCAGTTGAATACGCCAACGGGTTTCGCCGGATACACGGACTGGCGGTTGCCGACCATCGAGGAACTGTCGGGGCGTTCGGACGAAGGTTTGGCCACAGGGAGAATCGGGAACCCGAGCGCGGGGTCATGTGGCGGTGGGAGCGGCCTGTTCGACGATTCCCGGTGAGACCTTCTCGTCGTTCTACTGGTCGTCCTCTACCGTCGCGGGCGATCCGAGCAGCGCGTGGGGCGTGACCTTCGACTTTCGCTACGTCTTCGACGACGGCAAGGACGACGACTGGTTCGTTCGTGCCGCGCACCCCTGCTTGGAATGGGATCCTGACAGTCATCCGGCTCGGTCACTCTGCTGAGAGACTTGCTGACAAGTAAGTAGACTTGTCAGCAGACTTACTTGCTTACTCCTCTCGGCTCGATAACTTTCATTATCAAGTGTCAGGATAAAACTACGACGAGTGACCAAGAATCGGGACTGAGCGATTCGTTTCAGTCGGGCTGAAGCATCACGTCAAGGCAAGGTTGCTGGTCATTGGATTCTCCCCCGACCTCCACCGCCCGCCCTGACGCACAAACGCCGCGCTTGGCCCTCTTCATGAGCAGGTTAGACGCGGCGTTTGGAGAATTAAGTTGTGTGCGTCGTTTTTTCAAACGACCCGCGGTGCGGGACGGGCGCGCTGCGCCTAGTCAGTCACACATGTAGGGCGCAAACGATCCGGGCATGTCATAGACGGGCGAAATTGCATCCAACAGACCATCACTCCACACAGCAACTCCGTCGTTGTACATAGCCGCAGCCGCGGGGGATACGTCACACCCGGACGACGCTGGCGGTAGCCAACATGAACGGCCTATTTGCCCAGGTCGCCGGGTAGCGGCAACCCCGAAGCCTGGAGCGAGGTCCAGTTTTCGGGTCTAGCCCGCTGGGCGGCGCCGCCAAAATGATATGCCAGAGCGGCCACAGCCCAGC
>JAQWRY010000060.1 GCA_029243485.1 Candidatus Binatia bacterium
GGCCTGTTCGCGGCCGGTGGGGCGCTCATGCGCCTGCCGAGGCGTGTCCCCTACGCCGTCGCGATGGAGATGGCCCTCACGGCCGATCCGATCACGGCGGAGAAGGCACACGAGCTGGGGCTCGTGGCGCGCGTCGCCGAGCCGGGCAAGTCGTTGGAAGTCGCCCTGGAGCTCGCCGAGCGCATCGCGAAGAATTCGCCGCTCGCGGTTTCCGCCTCGAAGCAGCTCATTCGTGAGACGGCTGGCCGCACTGAGGAGGAGTTCTGGGCGCACCAAGGCGCGCTCAGCGCCGTCGTCTTCAAGTCCGAGGACGCGAAGGAAGGCCCTCGTGCCTTCGCGGAGAAGCGCGCACCCAACTGGCAGGGAAAGTAGGGCCGGCGGGCTTGCTGATCTCCAGGCTCTCGGCGGATACTCTGCCGCTGAGATCATGAAGCCCTGCGTCTTCATCCACACCAACGAGAAACAATGGCTCGGGGCCGTCGTGGCCTCGCACGCCTTGCGTCGTCACGCGGCCGATCCGGATGCGTTCGACGTTCGGGTGCTCGAGGCGAAGGACTACCCGTTCCTCCGCGAACGGGTGGGCCAGGCGTATCGCAGCAACGGGGCCGAACGGCATTGGAAGTACGATCTCCAGTCGTTCACGCCGCTTCGGTTCATGCCGCCGGAGCTCATGGAGTATCGCGGCCGGGCGCTGATCACGGATCCCGACATTTTTGCCGCCGGGGATGTCCAGGAGCTGCTCGATCGCGACATGCAGGGGAAGGCCATCCTTTGCCGAACGCTCGAGGGAGACGCCGGCCGGCGCTCCAAGCACGCATCGAGTGTCATGCTTCTCGACTGCGAACGTCTCCCGCATTGGCACTGCGAGCGGCAATTTACGGAGCTCTTCGAGGGCGACCGCGACTACAAGAAGTGGATCTGGCTCGTGCTCGAGCCGGAAGGCTCGATCGGATTGCTGGAGCCCGAGTGGAATGACTACGACCGCCTGACGGCCGAGACGCGGTTTCTGCACAACACGCGCCGCGAGACCCAGCCGTGGAAGACCGGCCTCCCGGTAGACTTCGAGACTGGCAAGGAACCCCACCCGTTCTCTCCGAAGGGCCTTCTGCGAAGGTTCTATCCCGACCGGTACCAGCCACATCCGGATCCCAATCAGGAGCAGTACTTCTTCAGCCTCCTGGGCGAGTGCCTGGACGCGGGTGTCGTCACCGAGGCGACGCTTCGGGACCAGATGCGGCAGGATCACCTCCGGCACGACGCGCTCGAACGGGTCGCGCAGGCTCCGTCGCTCCCCGCATGAAGCCTCGCACGCTTCTGGTCCTCGGCTCGAAGCCGGACCCGGTCCTGCCGGAGCCGCAGAGTTACGACGCGGTTGCCTGTGCGAACGGATCGGGGTTCTCTGCCGCGAAGCATGGCTTGCCGTCGCCCGCGTTCACCGTGATGTCGGCGATCCTCGGCTCGGTGGACTCGGGAAAGCAGAGTGTCGCCGCCCTCCAGGGCCTGCGCACGGAGCGGCTCTACTTTTCCCCTCGTCCCGAGAAGTCGCGTGGCGGGGTCCGTCAGCTCATTCGGACAATCAAGACGTACGACATGCAGCCCTTCTATCTGAAGCGCATGCTCCGCCGAGCTTCGTACTCGTATGGTGACTTCGTCGTGCGCCCGCACGACGACTATCTTCGGATGGTTCGAAACCTCTGTCTGGGCGACGCGGACGTCCTCGCCCAGGTCGAGCGGAAGCAGCCCTCGACGGGAGTGATGACGCTGGTGATCGGCGCCGCCGAAGAAGGTTTCGATCGCTTCGTGCTCAGTGGGTTCAGCTTCGAACTCACTCATGCATACGGCACGAACCCGGAGATCGCGGAGCGGGGCACGCAGGCGAGCGGGCACGCGAACACGGACGTCGCGGTGTTACGACATCTCTCCGCCACGCTTGGGTCGGTCTACACGACCGAGCCGATCGTGGAAGAGAAAACCGGCGTGCCCTTGCTACCCGAATAGCCTGCCGAGCAGTCCCTTGGGCTTCGCGGCGGCCGCCTGGACCTGGTCGGTGAACACGAGCGCCGTCTGAAGCGGCTCGCGCTTCGAGGTGATGTCGGCGATCCGCGCGAGCCACCACTCCTGCGGCTGGATCGTGCAGTGGGCGTTCTCACCGTTGGGGAGGATCTTCTTTGCCGGGTAACAGGCGACATTCAGGTAGACGAAATTCGTAGCGAAGCCGAAGATCTCGGCGAGCACCCACGGGACGTCGTCCTCGGGGACGTGCTCTAGCACGTCCGTGCAGATCACCCCGTCGAACGTGCCGGTCGGCAGTTCGTTGTGGGCGGGGAAGGCCGGGTCGTAGAGGGTGATCTCGTCGAGGCCCCAATGTTGCTGCAAAGTGGTTCCCGCGGCCCCGCCGAACGCCTTTGCCAGAGCACCGTAGAGACGCGCTTTGCCGCAGCCGTAATCCAGGAGGCTGTGGGCGCTCGTGCCACGCACGAGGTGTCTCACCGCGCCGACGTGGGGCGCTAGGCTCGTCCCGGCGAACATGTCCTCGGCCCGGTCGCCCTGTTCCGGTGCCCCGTGGGCGTGCATTCGGACGTAGAGATCCAGGAGCTCCCGGTAGCGGGGGCTGGGGCTCGAACGGGAGTAGGCGGCCATGGCCCTGGTAGGTTACACACCGGTGTCGAGGTTTAAACGCCTGGCCTCGCGTTCGACCGAGATGCTGTCCTTCCAAGATCTGAACTTCGACTACGAGCCGTATCCGATCGGCGTCGTTGCGCCCGTGCTCGCGGCGGAGTCTTACCGCGCGCTCGTCGACGCCTTCCCGCCGCTCGGGCTCTTCGGCGCGAAGGAGGATCTCGGCCACAAGTACTCGCTTTCCGAGGTGAACCACGGGGACGCCTATCACGACTACGTCCGCGCGAGTCCGCCCTGGCTGGACTTCTACCGGTATGTGAAGAGCCCCGACTTCATCCACCAGACGATGGCGTCGCTGGCGTCGAGCGGGGTGGACCTCGGGTTGGCTGACTGCCGGGTCCAAAGCCGGAGCCGCTTTGACGGCTCGGGGAAGGCGTTGGCGGCGCTGCCGGGTGGTGCGAGCCGTTCCTTGGGGTCGGCCGAGATGTCAGTCCGACGCCTTCTCACCAGAAAGGCGGTGCTCGGGGCGCGCTTCGAGTTCTCGATCCTGCCGGGCGACGGCGGGCACATCCTGCCGCACACGGATGCCCCCCAGAAGCTCGTCACCCTGGTGATCTCCATGCTGGGCCCGGACGAATGGTCCGACAGCTGGGGTGGGGGGACGCAGGTCCTGCGGCCGAAGGACCCGGCGGTCGCCTTCAACAAGATGAATCGGTACCTAGGCTTCGACGAGGTCGAGCCGGTTCGGACCCTTCCGTTCCGGTCGAATCAGTGCGTGGTTTTCGTGAAGACATTCAACTCGCTGCATGCGGTTCCGCCGGTGGGTGGCGGGGCCCAGGTTCTGCGACGGACGCTTACGATCAACATCGAGCGGCTGGACACCCAGCCGTGAGGGGGAGGAGCGCGTGAGCAAACCGCATCGTCCTCCGCCGGCTTCGTCGGAGAGCTACTGGCGTCTTCTGCGCTACCTGCGGCCGTACGTTTGGCCGCGTTTCACGGTCGCGATCCTGTGCATGTTCGTCTTCAGCGCGACGGCGGGCTACCTGCCGTTCCTCATCCGAGACGTGTTCGACGACATCTTCTCGGACCAGAAATGGGCTGAGCTCACGTGGCTTCCGGCGATGGCGATCGGGCTCTTCGCGGTCCGAGGCGTTGCGACTTTCGGGTACACCTACCTGATCGAGTGGGTGGGGCAGCGGATTATCGAAGACCTGCGCAACGACATCAACCTGCGTGTGCAGCGTCTGCCCATCTCGTTCTTCAATCGGACCCCGGCGGGGACCCTGGTGTCGCGCGCCACGAGTGACGTGACCCGCGTCAACTCTGCGCTCACGCAGACGACGATCTCGATGCTCCGGGATTCGACGACCCTAATCGTCGTCGTCGGAGCCGCGTTCGCTCTGGACTGGGTGCTCGCGATCATCGCGTTCGTTGGATTTCCGCTCGCGGTCGGTCCCGTCATGAAGCTGGGGCAGCGACTGCGGGGCTACGCCGCTCGCGGCCAAGAGAGCCTGGATGTCCTCGCTTCGCTGCTTCAGGAAACCGCGCAGGGCAACCGAGTGGTGAAGGCCTTCGGGATGGAGGAGTACGAGAAGGAGCGCTTCGGCGCTGAAGCCGATCGTCTCTTCTCACACGCGATGAAGGCGACTCAGTCGCGCGCGCTCATCCAGCCCATCATGGAGATGCTCGGCGCGGTCGGGATGGGCGCGGTCATCTACTACGGCGGCTACAGCGTGCTGTCGGGGACGCGCACCCAGGGCGATTTCCTCGGCTTTATGACGGCCCTCGTGCTGGTCTACGACCCGTTCAAGGGCCTTGCGAAGGCAACCGCCGAGGTGCAGCGCGGAATGGCGTCTGCTGAGCGCGTGTTCGCCATCCTCGACGAACCGGTGGAGATCGAAGAAGTCGCGGGTGCGCCTGCTCTCGCCCCGCTTGCCGAAGAGATCCGTCTCGAAGGAGTCCGCTTCCGCTATCCGCCCCGCGTCGGCGGCACGGAGGCGGCGGCTGAGATCGAGGGCCGCCCGGAACGCCCCCACGGCGCGTATGCGATCGATGGGATCGACCTGGTGCTACCCCGGGGGGAGGCGCTCGCGCTCGTTGGCCCCAGCGGCGGCGGGAAGTCGACTCTCGCGGATCTCATTCCCCGCTTTCAGGATCCTACGGAGGGGCGGGTGGCGATCGACGGTGTTGATCTGCGCGACGTCGAGATCGCGTCTCTTCGATCGCAGATCGGGATCGTCACGCAGATGACGTTCCTCTTCAACGACACCGTCCGGGCGAACATCGCGTATGGTCTGACCGACCCGGACGAGAGTGCGGTCGAGGCGGCGGCCCGGGCCGCGCACGCGCACGAGTTCATCTGTGAGCTTCCCGACGGGTACGACACGGTCGTGGGAGAGCTCGGCAACACCCTCTCGGGTGGCCAGCGTCAGCGCCTCGCGATCGCCCGCGCTCTTCTGAAGAACGCGCCTATCCTGATTCTCGACGAGGCGACGTCTGCGCTCGACTCGGAGTCCGAGCGGCTGGTTCAGGACGCGATCGATCACCTCATGGCAGGCCGCACGACACTCGTGATCGCACACCGCCTCGCCACGATCCGTCGCTGCGACCGGATCGCCGTCCTGTCGGCGGGTCGAATCGCCGAGCTTGGGACACACGAGGAACTGCACGCACTCGGCGGGATCTACCGGCGGTTGCACGATCAGCAGGCGCTCCTTCAGCCGGCACCTGCGGCCTGAGAATCCCGCACCCGATGGACACGATCCGCATCTGCATCGGCACCGAACGGCGGACGATTGTCGCGCAGAAGGTGCTCGAGTACAGCATCCTCGCGAACGTAGCTCCCGGCGCCCAGGTGGAGTTCGATCGCCTCGAAGGCGGCGACTGGGCGGGCAGCGGTCCGGAGCAGCAGTACACGGGTTTCTCCTTCCTGCGTTGGACGATCCCTGAGCGCGTCGGCTGGCGGGGCAAGGCCATCTACCTCGACGCGGACATGCTCTGTCTGGGCGACGTTTCCAAACTCTGGGCGGCCGATGAGACATGGCCGTCGGACGGGGCCTGTGTTTGGTGCACGAGCTATCGCCGGCAACGTCGAGTGCGCTGGCTGCCGTTTCTCAAGCGGTCCGATCCGACCCCGGAGACGTCGGTCATGCTGATTGACTGCGGAAAGGCGAAGGGGCGGCTCCTGTCCCTCGAAGAGATCGAACTGCGCATGGTCGGAGACGAGGATCTCGCGCGCTACCGCGAGGTCATGCATCTCTCGTACCTCGACCCGCCACCGGTCGAGATTCCGCAGTGGTGGAATCTTATGGACGGTTGGGGTCGGCGGACCGACGGGTTCGAGGATGAGCGGGCGCAGCTGCTGCACTTCACCGACGTGCCGAAGCAGCCGTGGTACTTCCCAGACCATCCGAAGCGTCACGTCTGGGAGGAGTACCTCGAGGCGGCTCTCGCTGCGGGCTACGTCACCCCGGCCGAGATCGCGGACGCGTGTGATCGCTTTACGATGGAAGCCGGCCGCCCCGACGGTATGCACGCGTACTGGCGGAAGTACGCCGGCTAGCTTTCGAACCCGAGGTGTTTCGCGACCGTCGGGTCGCAGACGACGCGACCCGTCTCGATGTGCGGCGCGAGTCGTTTGGCGAGGATCGTCTTTTCGGACGAGATGTTGTGGTTCCGGAACGCCGTCGTGTTGGCCTCGCGGAAGTAGTGGCTCTTCCCTTCGAAGAACGAGAAGCCGGTCACATAGATCGATTTGCATCGGGGCAGCAGCATGTCAGTCGCGAGGACGAGGGCCATCATGCCGGTCGTCGGCGTGTTCTTCAGTTGTGCCGCTACGTCTTGGATGTAGGGAAGGCTGGGGGCGTAGGCCGTCGTCGCACCGATGCGTTCCAGGCCTTCGGTAAGTTGCTCGCCGTACCGGAGGTCGAGGTTGTTCTGCTTGGGCTTCCGGAAGATGTTGGGCCGTGACGAGAGGATCCACCGAGCCCGCGCGATGTCGGGGTTCGTGAAGTCGATGTCGGGGACGTAGAAGTTCGACATGTAGAGGTCGACGCGGCTGCCGACGGCGGTCTCAAAGCCGCTCACCTCGAAGTTGTTCATGCGCAGCACGAGGTCGTTGTCGTCGATCCGCTCGCCCTGGTCGAGATCGGCGAGATAGCCCGCGTTCCCCACAATCGCGATCCGGGCGCCGTCGATGGGAAGGTCGGTCGCAACGTCCTCCCAGGTGCGGATGTCGAGAGCTCGTTGCCGCCACATCCAGTACAGGGCGGGCAGCGGGTAGGGAACGGTCACCGGCGCCCTAAAGGAACTCGCGCAGGACCCAGTCCAGGCGTTCGAGCGGGAGCTGCTCCCCTTCGGGCAGTTTGCCTGCGGGAAGATCGGACAGCACGAGGTGGGCTTTGCGTGCGAGTTTTCGGGCCTGGCTGCACTCGTCGAGGATCACCAGGAGGCGCGCGTCGGAGCCGCCGCGGAAGTTTCCGTCGCCCGGCAGGACCAGCACTTCCACCTCGGGATCGAGGCCGTTCGGCTCGACCTCGGGGGGCAGGAGCCCGGCGACCGGGGTTAGGTGGTCGGCACCGTTGGCAACGCTGACGCGGACATCGTCGATGCCGCGCTTCACGAGGCCGTTTCGGCAGCGGGTGAGGCGGGCGGCGCGTCGTAGGTATGCGACGTTGGGGCCCTGGCGCCAGTGGGTCGGATTCGTGGACTCGTTGGGATGCCAGAGGTGGTACGTGAACGTGTGGCCGAGGATCGATCGGATTCGAACGCCGGCGCTGCGCAGTCGCAGTCGCAGATCGTCGTCTTCGCAGCCCCAGCCTTCAAACCGCTCGTCGTACCCGTTGACCCGCTTGTAGTCGGTGCGCCAGATGCCGATGTTGTTGCCGAACAGACGAGGCTTGGTCGGGTGGTTGACCGCCTCGTAGAACCAGCCCTGCCTTCGGAGTTTGGCGAGCCAGCGCTTCTCTTTCGCCGAACCGAGGTTCATGAAGTCGCCCGTGCCGATCGATTCGACCGTCACCGTCTTGGAAGCCTCTTCTTCGAGCCGGAGGCAGGCGCCGGCCATCACGGTGTTCGGACGGCGGTTATCGAGATGGATGCGGACGTGGTCGGGCGGCAGGATGCAGTCGCCGTCGAGAAACAGCAGGTACGGAGCCTCGGTGGCCGCAACGCCTTGGTTGCGGCAGCGGGACAGCTGAAACGCGACGTGCGGGTGCGTCGTGAACTTGACCGGGAAGGCGGCCGTCTCAGTGAACCGGCTCACGATCGAGGCGGTTTCGTCCGTCGAGCCATCGTCGGTGACGACAACTTCCATCTCGTCGCTTACTCCTCGTTGGAGGGCGATCGAGGCTAAGGCTCGTTCGAGGTGCGCAGGGCGCTGGTAGGTCGAGACGAGCAGGGCGATCTCGGGCTTCGACATACGTACCGAAACCCGCCGCGATTTTGCCGAACAAGCACGCCGCGGGCTCTTGAGACTGTCGCATGGGACGACCGGACGTGCAAAGGCCGGGCGGCGGAATCCGCCCCGCTCTCGAACGGGTGTTTTTTACGTCTTCGGCTTCTCGTGGCTCTATCCGGATGTTCGTCCGCTGCTCCACCCCGGGGGGCCATGTCGTTGGCAGGATTCGTCGTTGTGGCCCTGTGCCCCCGCCAGGCGTCGACCGAACCGGGCATCGATCGGGCCCTGGACGACCACTACGTCTGCGTTCATCCCGACCGGCCCCTGCTTGATCAGCTCGTGGTGTTCCTGCCGGGGTGGTGTGGGAGACCCGAGATGAGGTGGCGGGCCGGATCCGGCCTATCGTTCGTGTGGGCTGAGCTCGTCCGCGCGGACCCCTTCTGAGTCCCATCAGCGGGGAACGAACGCGGGGTCGAGCAGCCCGTGCCGCCGCCATCCGAGCCTGAGCATCCAAGAGTTCGCGCCCAGCGTTGGTGCGGGCGGCCCGGCTCCGGCCTTTACGCGCCGTTTCCACCCCGCAAACCGCGGCGCCGAGCTGAACGGATCGACCCAGGAGCGCGGCATGTCGCGCGCGAGCCCGTGCTTGCGCGCGTCGCAGAGCACGTAGGCGAGGGCGCTCCGAATCTCTCTCCCGGTTCGAAGCACGCGTGAGTGAAACCGGTCGGTGAAGACCTTCCCCTTGCGCCCCATGAGCTTGTTGAGCGCCTTGGCGATCCGGATCGAGAGCCCCTGCATGCCGCGTGAGAACGCGGACTCGTCCTGAGCCTCCGCGATCAGGTGTAGATGATTCCCCATCACGGAGTACTCGGTGACCCCGCGCCGGCCGGTCCCGTTCGCGCGCTCAATCGCATTGCGAAGCACTCGGTAGGCGCGGGGGCGGCGTAGATTCCAGACGGATTGTTCGACCCTCATCGTGACGATGTGCGGCTGACCTGGCTTGAAGACTTCACGCGCGCGATGCGCGACACCCGAACGCCCACCTTTCGGTTTGCGCCCTGCGTTTAGCCGCTTCCCACCGTGCGTAGGAAAGGTCATCTCGAGTTGGTTCTTCATCTTGATTGAGCACATATAAGATGTACCTAGAGATCAAGAGAAAGGTGAACGCTCTCGGCTCGTCCGCCTCGAGCGCTTTGCACCCGGGAACGACCGCAAACGCGACAATCCCCCCACGGCCAACCCGCCGGCGGTGCGCCGCCCCCTAGGAAAACCGGATCAAGACCGCACTCGCCTGCGCCAGCACCTCTTCGCCTTCGCGTGGGCGGAGTTCGGCGCGGACGAAGATCTTGCGGCCTTCCATCTTCTCGAACCAGGCGACGTAGCGCAGGGCTTTTCCCACCGGGGTCGGCTTCTCGAACCGGACCTGCAGAGTGCCGGTCGGCCCGGCGTGGCCCGAGAGCCGTCCGGCCGCGACGAGGACGATGTCGAAGCCGGCGGCGACGAAGCCTCCGTGCACCCAGCCGACGTTCCCCTCGAAGCGGAGGTCGAACTCGACGTCGCCCAAGACCTGATAGTCCCTGGCGTGCAGATCGATCGGCGGGGCTACCGGATTGACGGTTCCGACCAGTGGGTGGGTGCCGCGCGCATTGACCAGCCGCGCATTCGGCTTCGGGAGATCTTCGGGATGGAAGCGGGTTGCCTGTCGCTTGCCCCCCTGCGGCTTGGACGCCTCGGGGAGCGCCGCGCACACTCGTTCCAACTCCGCTGCGATCGGTTCGAGAATGGTCCCTTCGTCTCGCGTCGAAAGCACGAAGCGCGCGAGTCGTTTCAGCGCGTCTGCGATCCGCTGGAGGGGTGCCGAAGGCGCAGGCGTCGCCTCTGCGAGGGTCTGCAGGTCGGGGTGCATTCCCCAGCCTCTATCCCGAGCGGGCCCCGCGGTCATCTCGAGCGGCCACGCGCGCCGCCCGGCCCGTTCAGCTGGCCTTCTGCGAAGCGCGCTCGAGGTCAGCGCGCAACGTGCGGCCGGACAGGAGGAAGAAGATCGCCGCCGCCGCACCCACGACCGCGGCGATAGTGAGTGCGACCCGCAGCCCGTCGACGCCGTACGTCGGTTCGAGCACCTGACTCACGTACCCGGCGACGAGCGGGCCGACGCCGAGGCCCACGATGTTGAGGATCCCGAGCTGGGTCGCCGCGGCCGTGGAGCGCATGCGCGGGGACACGAGATTCTGCACGAGAGTCCACAGCGAGCTCACATACAGATTGTTCAGCGCGTAGAACGGGATGAACGCGGCGATCGCGAGTCCGGCCGTGGGCGCCCACGCGAACCCGAGCGCGAAGGGGAGGGCTGTGATCGAACTGATTGCCGAGATCCACGTGAACCAACGGGCGTCCCGACGGGCGAGTCGGTCTGCGAGGAGGCCGCCCACGGTCACGCCGACGGCGCCGGAGATGGCAGCCGCGAGTCCGAACTGGATCCCCGCGTCCCGCCCGGAGAGTTCGAAGACCCGCCGCAGGTAGGTCGCTCCCCAGGAGAGCACGGTGTAACCGAGGAACGCCTGACAGGACGCGGCCACCATCAGCATTGGGAAGGACCGCCGGGTGAACAGCGTGCGCATGACCTCCTTCACGCTCGGGCTCTCCGCCTCGACGATGCCCTCCGACGCGCCAGGAGGAGGCTCCCGGACGGTGAGGCCGAGGAGGAGTGCGACAGGAAGGCCGGCCAGTCCTGCGACGTAGAAGGCCGTCCGCCAATTGAAGGCCTCGAGCAGGATCCCGCCGAGCACGAAACCAAACCCGGTCCCTACGAAGATGCCCCAGCCGTAGATGCCGAGGGCCGTCGCGCGTCTCTCCGGTGGGAAGTAGTCGGAGATGAGGGAGTGTGAAGGGGGCGTTCCCGCGGCCTCGCCGATTCCGACACCGAACCGCGCCAGCAGCAGCTGGGGGAAGTTCGCCGCGGCGCCGCAGACCGCGGTCATCGCGCTCCACAACACGAGGCCGACGGCGACCACCTGCTTGCGAGAGGTCATGTCGGCGAGGCGCGCCAGCGGGAGCCCGGCGATGGTGTAGAACAACACGAACGCGGGACCGAGCAGCCAGCCCAGCTGCGAGTCGGTGAGGCCCATGTCGGCTTTCACGTCCTCCGCCACGAGGGCAAGGACCTGACGATCGACGAAGTTCAGAATGTACGCGAGCAGCAAAACGACCAGGACGTAGACCGAGTAGCTGCTGGAGGGTGCGAACGGTTTTTCTTCTTCGGTCGTCATCGGGTGCCGGCACCTTGGAGGCGGTTTTCGAGAATCGCGAGTTCGTCTGCGAGAGCCGCGCGGCGGCTCGCCCAGCCTTCGGACGCCAGGATCTCGTCCGCGAGGGCCTCCCCGAGCTTGGATCCGGCCTCGACGTCGGTCGGGAAGTGGACGCCGGCGGCGACGCGAAGTTCGGCGATCTCGTCCGCTCGCGCTCGGATGCCCTCCTGACGCGTCGGGATCAGGTCAGCGAGGAGTCGGCCTGCAACGACGCCGAGCATCGCGGTTCCACTCGGATACGAGCCGCTGCTCGGTGTTGGCGTGCAGGGCTCCACACGCGGATCGATGCTCGTGGGCCGCGGCCGCTTCCACTTGCTCTTGAGTGTGCTGAACACCGGGGTGGAAGCGTCGAGGGCGTCCTGCACGGCCGCGTAGAGCTTGGGGTACTGCTCCGGGAGCAGTATCGTGCCGATCGCCTGCTGGAACGAACCGACGCCTGGGGACACCGCGGCCCAGATGCGATCGGCGTCGGACTTGGAGCGCGTGCGCTGGACCCACAGCAGGATGGCGAGATCCTCGTGGGCCTGGCGTGAGTCCGGCGCCGGAGGAGGCCCGATGAGTTCGGCCCAATCCGGAGCTTCCCGTGCGAGTAGGGGCTCGCTTGGAGCCGCCGCCGCGGCCAAGGAGACCGCCAGGAACATCGCCAGGACCGTCGCGAGCCGAAGAAGATGCCGATGATTCCGACGCATGGCAGGTACCCTAGTGCATTCCGGAGGCCGCTTCGATGCCCGCTCGCGGTCGCGCAAGGGTCCCGTCGGACACAAAGAGGGCGACGGAACACGCCCGCGAGACCATCGTTCGCGAGCGGATCGAAGCCCGGGGGATGTCTAGCGAGAGCGTGCTGGCGGCGATGCGCGCCGTGCCGCGGCACCGGTTTCTTCCCGAGCACATACGGCACGAGTTCTACGAAGATCACCCCGTTTGGACCGGACACGAGCAGACGATCAGCCAGCGGTACGTCGTGGCTCTCATGAGCTAACTGGCCCTCGTGAAACCCGGTGAAGGCGTCCTCGAGATCGGCATGGGTTCGGGGTATCCGGCGGCCGTTCTCGCTGAGACGGGTGCGGAGGTCTGGTCGCGGAGAAGATTCTGCCTGTTCGTTTCGTCCCCGTGACGGGTTGTGCGCAATCGGAATCGCTTGCGCCCTAGCGGACGCGCAGCCTCGCCCGAATTCGTCTGTTGTTGGGCCCGCCCCCTGCCGGTGAGATGGCATGGGCTCCTCCGGTCAATCCATCTCGCGGGTCGGCATTCGCTGCTCGCGGAGCCGAAGAGGCTTCGTCTTCTCCTCGATGATCGCCTCGTTGCGCTCGTCGTAGGAGAGGCAGGTGTTTTTCATCCCGACCAGCTTTTCGATGTTTGGGTGCGTCATGTTGCAGACGTTCGTGAAGGGTCCATTTCGGATCTCGCTCCGGGCGGTGACGATTTCCAGAGACGGGTGTAGGATCTGCACCTCGGCGTGAACGTCGTGGACCTCGTCGTGCAAGATGGCCTCGATCAGAAACCGGTCGACTTCGGCCGGGTAGATGTTCACTTCTTTGGTGCGGTGGTAGATCTGGGGAACGCTGGCCATGCCCGCGTTCATGTCGGTCGGTCCTCAGACTCCAAAGGTCGCAGGGGCCCCGACCATTCGGTTCTTAGCGGAGGCGCGGTCCGGGCGAAGGCTGTGGGGTCCGTTCCTGATCGAGTGCGCCGACTATCAGATGGACGAAAGCTACGACGCGAGCGGATGCAGATCTTCTGGATCGATTCCGTCGAATGAGAGATCGTCGGCTTGGCCGGGATTGGCCGCCTGCGGAGCTACGACGGACAGCTTGACTGCAGGTCCATCGACCTCGCCCTCCTGGAACCGAGCGATGTAGACTGTGTGTCCCGTCTGCCTGAGGCGATGCGGGACGAACGGAGAATGCGTGCGAACGACGTCGGCGACGTTCTCGGGTAGGCTCGCGATCCACCTCTGGAACTGCGCTTCGGTCGGCAATTGCTGCAGGTTGTTCAGAACGGCATGCTGCATGGGGTCCCCCTTTCGCTGGGTGCAATACGATCGAGGACCCGGAGAACCACGTATTTCATGAGGGGCCGCAGGCGCGGCGGTGCGGTCTCCTTGGGTCTGCAAAGAATGTAAGCACGCTTTTGCGCCTGTCCAGGGGGGCGCATGGCGTTTGCCTCGGTTCTCTACGGTCGTGTTTCAGCGGCCCTGAAAACGTGGCGTCCGTTTTTCGATGAACGCGCGCACCGCTTCGCCGTGATCGGCCGTCTGAGCCGACTCGACGAGAGCATGCGCTTCTCGCTCGAGGCACGTGTTGAGATCGGCGCGGAGCGCCCGATCGAGGTTTTCCTTCATCAGGCGAAACGCGACGGTCGGTCCGGCGGCAAGACTCTTTGCAAGCGTCATCGTCGCCTCCTGGAGATGGTCGGCCTCGACGACGCGATTCACGATGCCGAGCTCGGCGCAGGTTTTCGCGTCGACACGTTTGGCGGTGAAGAACAGCTCGCGTGCGCGCGCGGTGCCGATGAGTTGCGTCAGGAAAAAGCTGGTACCGTAATCGCCCGACAGGCCGATGTTCGCGTAGCCGGTGGTGATGAACGCGTTCGGCGCCGCGAGTCGGAGGTCGCACGCGAGAGCGATTGCAAGCCCGGCGCCGGCAGCCGGCCCCGGTAGGGCGGCGATCGTGGGCTTGGGGAGCGCGTAGAGGGCGCCGGTGAGCGTCTGTTGTCGCTCGGTGAGCTCGGCGGTCACCGCGTCCGGCGTCTGTGGGCCGTCCTCGCGCTTCGTGCGGCCGCCCATGCCCTTCACGTCGCCACCGGCGCAGAAGGCCGTCCCCGCTCCGGTGACCACGACGGCGCGGGCCCGCTCGTCCGCCGCGAGCTGCGCGATCATGCGCCGAATCGCGGGGCTCAGAGTATCGGACAGCGCATTGCGTACCGCGGGCCGGTTCAACGTGAGTACGGCGACTCCGTCCTCGAGTGTCGCGAGTAGTTCCTCGGTTCCGGTGTCGAGCACCACGGCTGGGTTCGTCATGAACGGCTTATCGCTCGCGGAGGTCATAAGGTCGACCCCATGAAGACGCCTCGGTGGCCACTCGTGTTCCTTGCCCTTGGCGCGTTCCTTCTCCCGGCAGCCGCCGGCGGCGTACCCAGGCTCAGTCTGAATCGTACGCGAGGTTCGGTCGCACCCAGGCCTCGGCCTGCTTCACCGTCGCGCCGCGGCGGCGCGCGTAGCTCTCGATCTGATCCTTCTCGATGGAGCCGAGCTGGAAGTAGCGGGCCTCGGGGTGGCCGAGGTAAATACCGCTCACCGAGGCGGCTGGGGTCATCGCGAAGCTCTCGGTGAGAGCCATGCCGGCGCGGTCTGCACCCAGGATCTCGAAGAGATCGGTCTTCTCGGAGTGGTCGGGGCAGGACGGGTAGCCGAACGCCGGACGGATGCCTCGATATTTCTCGGCGATGCGGTCCTCGTTCGAGAGGGTCTCGTCGCTCGCGTACCACTCGCGGCGCGCTTGCTCGTGGAGGTTCTCGGCGAAGGCCTCGGCGAAGCGATCCGCCAGAGCCTTGGTCATGATGGCCCGATAGTCGTCGTGCTCCTTCTCGAAGCGGGTCGCGAGTTCCTCTGCACCGAGCCCGGCGGTGACGGCGAACGCGCCGACGTGATCTTTCAGGCCCGAGTCGATCGGGGCCACGTAGTCGGCGAGGCACTTGTAGGTCTTTTGGCCTTCGAACTTCGTTTCCTGCTGGCGGAGCATGTGGAAGCGGGTCAGCTCGTGCGTGCGGGCCTCGTCGGAGAACAGTACGATGTCGTCGCCGTCGCTGTTGGCGGGCCAGAAGCCGTACACGCCCTTAGCCTGAAGCAGTTTCTTTTCGACGATCTCAGCGAGCAGGGTCTCGGCGTTTTCGAACAGGTCGCGTGCGGCTTCGCCGACCTTCGAGTCCTGGAGGATCGCGGGATACTTACCGCGAAGCTCCCACGCGTGGAAGAAGAAGGTCCAATCGATGAACGGGGCCAGTTCGGTCAGCGGCCGATCGTCGATCGTGCGGGTTCCGAGGAACGGCGCGGGGGCGACGTCCTCTGCCTTCCACTCGACCTCGAAGCGGTGCTTGCGCGCCTGCTCCTGCGAGACCAGCGGGCGGCTCTGGCGCTGCTCGTGTCGCGTACGGATCGCGTCCTGCTCGGTCACGTTCTGGGCGGCGAACGCAGGCTTGCCGTCCTCCGACAGGAGCGCGGACACGACGCCCACCGCCCGCGAGGCGTCGAGCACGTGCACGGTCGGCTCTTCGTACCTCGGGGCGATCTTCACCGCGGTATGCTGGCGGCTCGTCGTGGCGCCGCCGATCAGAAGCGGCGTATCGAAGCCCTCACGCGTGAGCTCTTTGGCCACATGGACCATCTCGTCGAGCGATGGGGTGATGAGGCCCGAAAGGCCGATGATGTCGACCTGGCGCTCCTTGGCCGTCTCGAGGATCTTCGCGCTCGGCACCATCACGCCGAGATCGATGATCTCGTAGTTGTTGCAGCCCAGAACGACGCCGACGATGTTCTTGCCGATGTCGTGCACGTCGCCCTTCACGGTCGCGAGCAGGATCTTTCCCTGCGCCTTCGCGGTTCCGCCCTGGTTGATCTTCTCGGCCTTCTCCTTCTCCATGAACGGTTCGAGATGAGCGACTGCACGCTTCATCACGCGCGCGTTCTTCACGACCTGGGGCAGGAACATCTTGCCGGAACCGAACAGGTCGCCGACGATCTTCATGCCGTCCATCAACGGACCTTCGATCACGTGCAGCGGCCGATCGTAGCCGAGGCGAGCCTCTTCGGTGTCCGCCTCGATGTGGTCGACAATCCCCTTCACGAGGGCGTGTGACAGACGTTCCTGCACCGTACCCTCGCGCCAGGTGTTGTCCTCGACGCGGGTCTTGCCGGATCCCTTCACGGTTTCGGCGAACGTGACGAGGCGCTCGGTCGCGTCTTCGCGCCGGTTCAGCACGACGTCTTCGACGAGTTCGAGAAGATCCTTCGGGATGTCCTCGTACACCGCGAGCTGTCCCGCGTTGACGATGCCCATGTCCATCCCGGCCTTCACCGCATGGAACAGGAAGGCGGAGTGGATGGCTTCGCGTACGGCATCGTTTCCGCGGAAGGAGAACGAGAGATTGCTCACGCCGCCGCTGATGTGGACGCCGGGGCATTCCCGCTTGATCTGCCGCGTCGCCTCGATGAAGGCGACGCCGTAGCCGTTGTGCTCTTCGATGCCCGTCGCGATGGCGAGGATGTTGGGATCGAAGATGATGTCTTCAGCCGGGAAGTCGACTTCTTCGGTGAGGATCCGGTAGGCGCGCTTGCAGATCTCGATCTTGCGTTCGACGGTCGCAGCCTGGCCCTCTTCGTTGAATGCCATGACGACGACGGCGGCACCGTAGCGCCGGACCTTCCGGGCGTGCTCGCGAAAGACGTCTTCGCCTTCCTTGAGGGAGATCGAGTTCACGATCCCTTTGCCTTGGATGCACTTGAGCCCGGCCTCGATGACCGACCACTTGGAACTGTCGACCATGATGGGCACACGCGCGACGTCGGGCTCGGTGGCGATCAGGTTCAGGAAGGTGGACATGGCCTTCTCGGAGTCGAGCATGCCCTCGTCCATGTTGACGTCGAGTACATTGGCGCCGCCGCGGACCTGATCGACCGCGACTTCGAGCGCGGATTCGTAGTCGTCGGACTTGATGAGGCGCGAGAATTTCCGCGAGCCGGTGACGTTGGTGCGTTCGCCGATCATGACGAAGCCGACCTCGGGGCGCAGATCGAACGGCTCGAGGCCGCTCAGGTGGGCGATCCCGTCCGGAGCGACCTTCGTGCGCGGCGTGCAGCCTTCGACCGCTTCGCAGACCGCGGCGATGTGCTCGGGTGTGGTGCCGCAGCAGCCTCCGACGATGTTCACCCAGCCGTTCTCGGCAAACTCGCGCAGGGTTGCGCTCGTTTGCGATGGGGTCTCGTCGTAGCCGCCGAATGCGTTGGGAAGACCCGCGTTCGGGTAGCAGCTCACCATCGAAGTGGCGCAGCCGGCGAGGGCTTCGACGTAGGGGCGCATCTCGGCGCCCCCGAGCGCACAGTTGACGCCGACGGAGAGCGGGCGCGCGTGCGCGACCGAGTACCAGAACGCCTCGATGGTCTGGCCGCTCAGGGTGCGGCCACTGCGGTCGGTGATCGTTCCGGAGATCATGACCGGGAGACGCACGCCGCGTGCCGCGAACGCTTCTTCGATCGCGTAGATGGCGACCTTCATGTTCAGCGTATCGAAGCTGGTCTCGGCGAGGATGAGGTCCACGTCGCCTTCGATCAGCGCATCCACCTGCTCGTAGTAAGCGGCGCGGAGTTGATCGAACGTGATATTTCGGAACGTCGGGTCGTCGACGTCCGGGGAGATCGAGAGCGTGCGGTTGGTCGGGCCCACCGATCCCGCGACGAAGCGCGGCTTGTCGGCCGTGCTTGCGGCGCGCGCTTCTCTCACGGCGATCTGGGCGGCGGCGAGGTTGATTGCGCGGGCGTGATCCTGAAGGCCGTAGTCTTCCTGAGAGATGGATGTGGCCGTGAACGTGTTCGTCTCGAGGATGTCGCAGCCCGCATCGAGGAACGCTCGATGCACCTCGGCCAGTACCTCCGGCCGGGTGATGGAGAGGAGATCGTTGTTCCCCTGCAGGTCGCTCGGGTGATCTTTGAACTGCTCCCCACGGAAGTCAGCTTCTTGGAGGTCGTAGCGCTGGAGCATCGTGCCCATCGCGCCGTCGAGGACGAGGATGCGCTTCGCGAGCTGCTCCGCGAGAAGTGCTTGTGTGTCGTTGGCCAAGATCGATCCTTCCGAGGCTCTGGAATCGGGGGCTGGAGCCCCGAAAAGGCGGCAGAGAAGGGGCCACCCGAAACGAGAATACCTAGCGTACCACCGGGCCTTTGCCAGCGAGAGGCTGGTCTACGTTTGTGGTGACGGCTTGCGGGGCCAGCCCGAGGGTCGCATCGGGGCTCTTCGTCGGTGTGTGGCCATGGGCGGACAAGAGGTCTCGGATGGTCGGGCCGTGGACCTCCAGGTCGCGCAAGGTGGAATCGTAGGCGTACTGCAGGATCCTCGGGCGCCCCTCGAAGCTCATCGGACTGTGGACGAAGAGGAGCGGCTCGTCCCGGCTCGGCTCGATCAGCACGATCTGTACGTCCGGATGGGAGCTGGCGACGAGTCCGAGCGACGCTTCGAGCCGATCCCGTCCCAGGATGCGCACGGCTTGGTCGCCGACGAACGTGATCCCCATGTCCGCCACGCGGACGCTGCCGTCCTTCGCGAGGGCCGGAATGTTGGCCTCGTTCCGACTCATGTCGATCGGCACGAGTGGGTTCACGATGAACAGGAGCTTGGCGCCGTGTTCAATGGCAACGTCGAGGTGGCAATGGCCACCCATCGCACCGTCGATGAAGCTGCGTTCGCCGATCCGATACGGACGGAAGAAGGCGGGGATGGCGCACGAGGCGGTGATCGCCTGGCTGATGCGCAGATTGCGTTCGCCCTCCTCGCCGAAGACGACACGCTGGCCCCGGTCGAGATCGATCGCCGGGATGTAGAGCTCGCGCGATAGTTCGGCGAAGTCGTTGCACATGTCTTCTTCTTGTAGGGCGTCCGCGAGGAATTTCTCGAACGGCCCGAGCGAGAAGAGCCCCGACGGGAGGAGTTCCTGCATCACGTCGATCAGGTCGAAGAGAGAGAACTCGAGGCCGTCGCGGCGGTACGAGTACAGGACGCTCGTGAGACGCCGCATCGCCGACCAGCACTTCGTGATCGCGTTCGTGTAGTCGATTCCGTAGACGTCGGTCCGCCGGAAGTTGAACGTCGAGTCGCGGTCGTTGAGGATGTCCTGCCGGAGTCGCGCGGGCGAGGCTGCGTTCGCGCCGAGGGACGCGAGAACTGCGCCCGCGCTCACGCCGACGTAGATGTCGAACGTGCGCGCGCAGAAGCCCGCGCCGAAGGCCTTGTCGAGCGCTGCCAGGGCGCCGATTTCGTAAGCGGCGGCGCTGATGCCGCCCCCGTTCAAGATGAGCGCGACCTTGTCCCCTGAGGCGGGCGCTGTTCTGTGCGTCGGTGGCGTGGGTAGGTGGATCAAGCAGGCATCTCCTCCCTAGACTATCGGCGGAAACGGCACTGCCGGTTAAGTAAGTCGGCGCCTAGTGCGCTGCACTAGTCCGCCTTAGGCTTTGCGCGGCGGTCGGTCTCGCGTGGCAGTCCCGGGGGCACGACGTACCCCGCGGCGGTGAGGAGCTTCGCGGCGTCTGGCGAGGCGAGGAACGCGAGGAGCTTCGCGGCGCCGCTCGCGCCCGGCGAGCCTTCGAGCGCGGTGGCGGCGAGAAGGATCGGAGCGCCTCGGCGGACGTGGCCATCGAGGTCGATGCTCGCCTCGGCGTAGAGGCCCGCTCGCTCCGGATCACCGAGATTGATTTCGATGGGGAGATCGAGTCGCGGGAGCCCGGCTCGAGTCGCGAGGCTTCTATAGAGGAGCGCCGCATCGAGGGTGGATGCGCTCAGGCGCCGCACGAGAACCTCCGCGGGCATGGTCTGGCCGGGGCGGAGGACCTTCAGCGCGAGGTCGGGATGGTCGTAGTGCCGGCTCGCGAGTTGGAGGACGAACAGCGTCCGGAGGCCGAGCGCGCTCTCGTCCGGATCGGCCCGGCCGAATCCCAGCCACTCCGAGGCCAGGGCGGTGAACCAGAGCGTGCCGTCCTTCACGGCCCGTGCGAACGCGCTCTCCTCTGCGTAGGCAAGCACGATGGCGTCTGCGGCAAAGACGAGATCGGTCGGGGCTCGGTCGACAGGAAGAGCCCGTCTGAGTTCCCAGAGATCGGTCGAAAGGACCACGTCGGGGCGGGTGTTGGTGTCGGGCGCATCGGTCGCGGACGAAACTGCTCGGCCGACGATCGTCACGCCGGAGGCCTCGGCGAACGGGAGTGCGATTTTCGACACGAGGGGCTGGAGGACCGAGGGGTAGACGACGTTGACCTGGTCGTCGGCCGCCCTTAGGCCGCAAGGAGAGAACAGGGCTCCGGTAAGGACCAGCATTGCGGCGGCCGCTCGAAGTCGTAGACGCATGAGGCCTCGCGTAGAACGGAGATCGCTCCCGGTCAATCGTACTGGTTCGCTGGGGTGGGTTTGGTAGAAGCCGCGGATGGACCCCGCCCTGGCGCGCGACGGCGTGACCGATCGCTCCTTCTTTGTTTTCAACGCGGTCGTTTCGACGTCGGCTCTGGCCTTCATCGCCTACATCCTCCTCGTGCGCGTGGCGGGTCCGGCGGATGGGGTCGATCTGCGCTTCCTTCCGGCCGTGAACGCGGGCCTGAATGCGCTCTCGGCGCTGCTCCTCGCCTCGGGGTGGGTCGCCATCCGGAACCGCAACGTCCGGGTGCATCGATACCTCATGGTTTCGGCGTTCGCGTGCTCGGCGATCTTTCTCGTCTGTTACCTCACCTATCACTACGTACACGGAGACACGCGCTATCAGGGCGAAGGGTGGATCCGTGGCGTGTACTTCTTTATCCTCATCACGCACATCCTCTTGTCGATGGTAGTCGTTCCCGCGGCGCTGACGGCGTTTTACTTCGCGTGGAAGAGGCAGTTCGAGCGCCATCGCAGGCTGACGCGCGTGGCACTGCCGATCTGGCTCTACGTCTCGGTTACCGGGGTAATCATCTACTTCATGCTGCGGGGCGGCTCGATTGCGGGGGCGGGATGAACGCGACGACGATCCACCACAGGGTCCCGTTCTACGAGACCGACGCAATGGGCATCGTGCACCACGCGAACTACATCCGGTATCTCGAGGTCGCGCGCGTGGCCTGGATGGACGAGCACGATCGTCCCTACCGCGAGTACGTCGCGGATGGCTTCCACTTCTCGACGACGCGTGTGGAGTTCGACTACAAGCGCTCCGCGGTCTTCGATGACGTGCTCGACGTGACGACGTGGCTGGACTGGGTCGGCGGCGCCTCGCTCTCCATGTCGTACGAGCTGAAGCGAGGGGACGATCTGATCGGCTCCGGCTTGACGGAGCACGCGCTTGTCGACCTCGAGGGTGCGCTCTGTCGGATCCCGCCGGTGCATCGCACGCGGCTCAGGGGCTTGTCCGTTTCTGGCGCGAAAAGAGCCAGAGGAAGGGCAACCCGGTGAGGGTCACCGCGATCGCGATGAAGCACTCGACCGGTCGGCCGATGAGCATCGCGACGGCGATGGCGCCGTTCGCGACGAAGTAGAGCGCCGGAACGAGCGGGTATCCCCACGCGCGGTACGGGCGGGGCGCGTCCGGCCGGCTGCGTCGTAGCGCGTAGAGCGCGGCCACGTCGGCCATCGTGGCGAGGACGATCGCGAACGTCGTGTAGTCCAGGACGCGGGGAAAGCTTCGGAGCATGGCGATGAGGCCGATCGCGACGGCCGCCTGCGCAACGAGTGCGACGTGCGGCGTCCGGTTCTCGCTGTGGACGCGTTCCGCGCCCGCGAAGAACTGGCCGTCGAGCGCCATCGCGTAGGCGATCCGGGGGCCCACGAGAATCGTCGCGTTGAGGCAGCCGAGCACCGAGAGGAGGATCAGTAGCGAGGTCAGTCGACCTCCGAGGTCTCCGAACAGAGCGCGGGCAGCGAGCTCGCCGGCGTCGTTCGCGCCCGCGATTTCCGAGAGCGGGGTTGCGCTGAGGTACAGGAGGTTCAACAACAGGTAGAGGCTCGTGCAGATCGCGAGTCCGAGGAAGAGCGCGCGGGGGATGTTGCGGCCCGGGTCCCGGATCTCGCTGGCGACGTAGACCGGCGCGTTCCAGCCGAGGTACGTGAAGAGAACCGGGGACATCGCGAGGGCAAACCCCTGCAGCGTGACGGGGCCGGACGGAACGACCGGAGTCGCCGCGGCTGGCGTCGGCAACACGAGTCCCGCGAGAACGAGAACGGTGATCGCGACGATTTTGAGAACGGCCGTCACGTTGTTGAACGCCGCGCCCGAGCGCACTCCGACGTAGTTCACCCATGTCGTGAGTGCGATCACGAACACGGCAAGGGCGAGCTGTCCTTCCTCGCCGAACCCGAGAAGGCGCCCGACTCCGTCTGCGAACGCCGTGGCGAGAGTCGCGACGGTGCCCGCGTAAATCACGAAGAACGAGAGCCAGCCGACCAGGAAGCCCGCCGCCGAGTGGAACGCCTCGCGGAGGTAGACGTAGTCGCCTCCGGCTCGCGGGAACATGGCGCCGAGCTCGGCGTTCGCGAGTGCGCCTGCGAGCGAAAGGCCGCCGCCCACTGCCCAGGCTACAAGGAACCACTCGGCCGCGGGTACCGACTCGGCGACGACCCCGGGTGTGAAGAAGATGCCGGCACCGATCACGGACGACACGACCAACAAGGTCGCGTCGGACAAGCCGAGCTCGCGAACCAATCGGTCCCGCGGGTGCGCCTCTGGGGCTTGACCTCTTCCGGCGTGATCGTCAGGTTTGGGGTTCACTTCTCGATGCCCATCCTATTCCAACGTCGGCCGCGCCCGGTCTATCAATTCGTGCATGGCGGAGCGAACGCCGTTTGGCGACGGCTGCGGCGCGCCGTGGCCGTGGCGGGAGCGTGCCTTCTCCTGGTCTCGGCCGGCGCGGGTGCTTCCGATCGTGCGATCGAGCCGGAGGCGGGCAGTCCGTCGATGGCCGGGGTTGCGGTCGTCGAGATCGGTCAGGAGACCCGCCCTGTTCTCGCGCGTACTCGCCGGCGCGCGCTAAGGCTGAACGAGCGCATAGTGCTTCCGGTCGGCGTCCTGGAAGTGCCGGTCGAACTTCCGGCGGATCTCGATGACGGCGTCGGCATCAAGATCGACGCGACGGTCAGCCTCCGCGATCCGGACAAATCGAAAGACGTGACGCCTCGCGACGCCCAGCGGATGCGCCTGGAGCCGGTTTCGGTGGTTGCAGAGTCGGGGGCGACCAGCGCGACGCTTTCCGTCCCGATCCCGCCCGAGTTCGGCGGACAGCGCGGTCTGGTGACGGTCGTGGCGCGAGAGCTTCCGGGGGCGGCCGTCGCGGTGGAAGACGTCGGTCCCTGGAAGGTCGACGCCGGGGCGCGTCTGGAGTTCGGGTTCGGGGTCGAGGCGTCTGCTTGGGAGGAGGGGCATCCCCCCGCGCATTTCCGAGTCGTCGGCTTGCCGGAAGGGGGAGAGCCGGTCGTCCTGTTCGACCGACGCCTCGATCCGGTTCGGGATGCGCGGGATCGGAGATGGGTCGACGCTTCCGTCGGTCTGGAGTCGCTCGCGGGGCGCACGGTCACGTTTCGTTTCGAAGCCGGGTCGCAGCCCGACACCCTCGGCGCGAAGGTGCCGCGTTCTCTGCCGGTCTTCTCGAATCCTCGGCTCCGACGGGCCCGATCCACGGAAGCCAAACGGCCGAATGTAGTGCTCGTCTCGCTCGACACGCTGCGCGCGCAGAGTACCAGCGCGTACGGCTACCGGCATCGGACGACGCCGCAGCTCGATGCGCGACTCGCAAAAGCGGGCGCACTGGTGAAGCAGGCGGTCGTTCCGGTTCCGTTCACGCCGCCGTCGCACATGACGATGCTCACGGGTCTCGAGCCCTGCGCGCACGGCATCGAGGATAGGGACGGAATCCTCGCTCCCGAAGATCTCCTCCTGGCCGAAATCCTGCGCGACGCGGGCTACGACACCGCGGCGTTCACCGAGAATGCCTACGTCGTTGCGGGCGCCGGCTTCGCGCGCGGGTTCGATGCCTACGTGGAGATGCGCGAGGATGCGTCGGCCGCGCCGGGCTTCGGCGTCGCGACCTTTCGGGCCGCCGAAGAGTGGCTGGCCCAGAGCTCGCACGAACCGTTCTTCCTCTTCGTCCACACCTACCAGGTGCACCAGCCGTACACGCCGCCGCGGGGATACCGACATCTGTTCGGCGACTACCCACCCGAAGACGGACGAGAACAGCGGTGGAAGGACGACCAGCAGGCGTACGATCAGGAGATCCGGTACACCGACGATCTGCTGGGCGGTTTCCTGGACGTTCTCGCTGCGCGCGGTCTCGTGGACGACACGATCGTCATCGTAACCTCCGATCACGGGGAGGAGTTCGGCCACCACAGTTGGGGAGGGCATGGCTTCGGTCTCTGGGACGAAGCCGTGCTGGTGCCGCTCGTGATTCGCGCTCCCGGAATCATCGCCCCGGGTACGGTGATCGACTCACAGGTCGGGCTGGTCGACCTCGTCCCGACCGTTTTGGATCTCGCCGGCGTGGGACTGCCGCGGCCGGTGCAGGGGCAGAGCTTTGCTGGTCTCCTAAGGGGAACCGGCCCCGGTGATTTCGAAGAGCGCCCGCTCGTGAGCCGGGCCACCGGGTTCAAGATCACCGCGGTCCGGATGCCACCTGTGAAGTACGTCCTGCAAGAGGACCGGGAGACGGTCGAGAGGCTCTATTTCCTAGACAAGGACCCGGCGGAAAAGCGTCCCGTGAAGAAGCTCGCTCATAAGAAGGAGCTGGGGGACGGACGCACCGCGCTGGCGCGGTTCGACAAGGACTGTGTGGCCTACCGTGCCGCGCACCCCGTCACGACGGGGAAGGATTCGTTGTTCGAGCAGCGTCCCGATTGGCTGATCAATCGGAACGAGATCGACCGAAAACTCCGTTCACTCGGTTACGTCGAGTAGCGGCAGCGTCACGGCGGGTTCTCCCGACGAGAGAACGAGGGGCTGGCCGATCGCGGGAAGGCGGATCTCGCCTTGTCCGTAGCCCGCAACCCGACCGGCCGCGCGGAAGAGCTCGGGTGGCTCGGACGGAGGTTCATCGGAGAGGTCGAACGTCCCGTAGTGCATCCCGATGAGTGCGCGCGCCTGCACATCGCGTCCTGCCTGGACAGCTTCGGCCGGGTCCATGTGGAACACCTTCATCATCTCTCGAGGCCGGTACGCGCCGATCGGCACGGCGGCGAGGTCGAACGGCCCGAGGCGCGCGCCGATTTCCTTGAACCCCGCGAAGTAGCCGGTGTCGCCGGCGAAGTAGAACCGCTCGTTCGGGCCGACCACCGCCCAGGAGGCCCACAGCGTCTCCATGCCGTCGAACGCGCCGCGTCGGCTCCAGTGCTGCGTCGGGAGGCAGTGAATCTCGAGGTCGCCGGAGCGGGCGATCTGTCCCCAGCCCATCTCCTCGACGTGCTCGATGCCTGCGTCGCGCAGCAGCGCTCCGTTTTCGAGGGGGACGAAGAAGCGTGCATTCGGATTGCGGGTCGCGATCTCGACCAGGCTGTCGAGGTCGAGATGGTCGTAATGGTTGTGGGAGACGACCACGAAATCGATCGGAGGAAGATCGCTCTGGGCGACGCCCGGCGGATGAAAACGCTTCGGCCCGGCCCACGACAGCGGGCTCGCACGCTTCGACCACATGGGGTCGGTGAGAAAGCTCTGGTGCTCCATCTGCACGAGCATCGTGGCGTGCCCGATCCACGTGATTGTGGGAACGCTCGCGGTGGCGTTCGCGCGAAGGAAGGCACCGTCGTTTTGCACCTGGGCGGGGATGCCGTCGGAACCCGCGAATATCTTCCCGATCCTGCGGAGGAAGAACGGGAAGGTCACGTCGATCCCGGCGCGGTCGAGAGGACCCGCGAGGTTGGCGAAGCGCCCGTCGTCGTCGCGGGGCTGCGGAAACGGCGCAGGTTCTTCGGCGCGTGAAACGCCGCCAAGCGCGATCGCCAGCAGGACGACCAGAAAGTACGGCCGGGCCTTAGTCATTCCCGCTCTGCTTGCGCCCGCGTTCTTGGATGCGTCGCCGCCGGTCTTCGACATCCTCGGCGCGCACCGAGCGTGCGTGCTCGCGCGAGACGGCCTGTTCGATCTCCATCGCGTCGCCGAACGTCGCCGCAAAGCCGTCGTCGATGACCTTCTTGTAGCCACGCACCGTCGCCGGGTCGCACGACAGCATGTCCTCGGCGAGCCCGCGGCATGTGGGGAGCAGTTCCTCGGGGGAGACCACACGGCTCACGAGCCCCCAGTCGTACGCGCGACTCGCTTCAAGGTAGTTCCCGGTGAGGGACAACTCCTTCGCCCGGTAGATCCCGATGGCGCGACAGAGTCGCTGGGAGAGGCCCCAGCCGGGGAGGATCCCGACCCGGGCATGGGTGTCCGAGAACCGGGCCTCCGTCGAGGCGATCAAGAGATCGCACGCGAGAGCGAGTTCGAAGCCGCCGGTTACGGCAAAGCCGTTGATCGCACCGATCACCGGCTGCGGCAGCTCGGCCATCGAGCGGACCGGGTCGAGCTCGACGACGGCGGTCGTTTTGCCCCCGTAACCGGTCGTGCCGCGCTGCCCCAGTTCTTTCAGGTCCACTCCGGCGCAGAACGCACGCCCGGCTCCGGTCAGGATCACGACGCGGGTGCCTTCATCCCCGGCGAGTTCGTCGAAGGCTTCGGCGAGGCCTTGTCTGAGAGCCGTCGAGAGCGCGTTCAGCGCCTCGGGGCGATTCAGGGTCACGGTTGCGATCTCTCCGGACTTCTCGATCAGAACGACGGGCTCGGACATTCTCCGGTTCTCCTCGGTTTCTCTTCGTGCGGCTAGCGCAGCGACGGGGCCCCGTCCATCGCGCGTTGCGTCGATTTGAACGATCGTCTCAATGAGAGACGGGTTGACAGCCCGCCACTGCACTGCGCTACACGACTCCCATGGAGTTCCAAGAGATCGGGCGTGACGTTTACGCCTGTCTGCAAGAGGATACCGGGCTCGGCAAGAGCAACTCTGGTCTCGTGAATAGAGGTGGAGGGCTCGTCGTCGACACGTTCTGGGACCTTCCCCACACGCAGGAGATGATCAAGCACTACTCCGGCGTGTGGCGGAAGCCGGCCGAGCGCGTGGTGAACACGCATCGCAACGGGGATCACTGTTGGGGGAACCAGCTCTTTCCCGGCGCCGAGATCATCGCGCATCGTGCGTGTGGCGAGATGTTCGAGAGGGAGAAGCCCGAGGCGATGCAGGCGCTTCGCAATGCGGGCGGCGCCGGTGGGGATCCGATGCTGAAGGCATTCGCGGATGCGCTCTCGGAGTTCGACTTCGAGGGAATCGAGCTCACGCCACCGACCACTCTGATCGACGACACGCTCGACATCGAGCTCGACGGCTTGAAGGTGAGCCTCGTGCACGTGGGGCCGGCGCACACCGCCGGTGACGTGATCGTGCATCTACCGGAGCAGGGGATTGTCTTCGCTGGCGACATCCTGTTTCGTTTGTGTACACCGATTGGGTGGGAGGGCACGTACGACACCTGGATTTCCGCCCTCGACAAGATCGTCGCCCTCGACCCCAAGGTCGTCGTTCCGGGGCATGGCCCTCTGTGCGGTACCGAGGGGCTTCTTGAGATGAAGGCCTACCTCGAGTATGTGCGCGCCGAAGCGAAGCCTCTCTTCGAGCAGGGACTCTCGATTCTCGAGGCGTGCAAGAAAATCGACCTCGGCCCGTATGCGGGTTGGACCGAGCCCGAGCGGCTGGTCTTCAACGTCTCGCGTGCCTTTCGCGAGCTGCGGGGCGACCCGTTCGACACCCCGATCGATATCACCGAAGTGTTCACTTCAATGTTTCAGCTCCGCGACGCATGGGAAACCAAATCATGACCGAAGTAACGCAGGATCCGTTCGAGGACTTCGACCACTCCACCGGCTCGGGTCTGGTGCGCGACCCGTATCCCCGCCTGGCGGAGCTGCGAAAGGCATCGCCCGTCTTGAACGGTCGACTCGACGAGGCGTTCGATCTCCCGAAACAGCCGGAACCGGAAGGGCCGAAGAGCGGTCTCTACTTCACGGCGCTGGGCTACGATGCGGTCACGCAGGTTTTGCTCGACGGCGAGACGTTCTCCTCGGCCGGATACGCGAAGTCGATGGGGCTCGTGATGGGCCACAGCATTCTCGAGATGGACGAGCCGGAGCACCGGCGATATCGCGACCTCCTGCAGGGGGCCTTCACCCTGAAGGCCATGGAGCGTTGGGAGCGCGACGTGGTGGCTCCGATCGTCGAGCGCCGAATCGACGCGTTCGTTTCGTCGGGTCGCGCGGACCTCGTCCGGGATTTCGCGTTTCCGTTCCCGCTCGAGGTGATCTCGGCGATGCTCGGTCTGCCCGAGAAGGACTTGCCGGCCTTTCATCGGATGGCGGTCGAGCTCATCAGCATTGCGATCGACATCGAGCGCGGCCTGAACGCGTCGGTGGCACTGCGGGATTACTTCGCAACGGTCCTCGCCGAGCGCAGAGAGTCGCCGCGCGACGATCTCGTCAGCATGCTCGCCCAGGCCGAGCTCGACGGCCAGCGTCTGACCGACGAGGACATCTTCGCGTTCCTGCGGTTGCTGCTTCCCGCCGGTGCCGAGACGACGTACCGCTCGTCGAGCAATCTCCTGTTCGGACTTCTCTCTGACCCGAAGCAATTGAATGCCCTTCGCGACGATCGCTCGCTCATGCGAAAGGCGATCGAGGAAGGACTCCGCTGGGAGGCGCCGCTCACGGGAATTGCGCGCACGACGACGCGTGACGTCGACGTCTGCGGGACGATGATCCCCGACGGGTCTCTGGTTCAGGTGTGCGTCGGTGCGGCGAATCACGACCCGGCACGTTGGAATGAGCCCAATCGCTTCGACCTGTTCCGCGAGGTCAAGCCCCACATCTCCTTCGCGACGGGGCCGCACACGTGCCTCGGCCTGCATCTGGCGCGGATGGAAACCGTCGTCGCCTTGAACGCGCTTCTCGATCGGCTTCCGAACCTGCGACTCGATCCGGCGGCGCAAGACGTTCACATTACCGGTCTCACCTTTCGCGCGCCGCGCGAGCTCCCCGTTCTGTTCGACACCTGAGGGCCTCTTCATGCCTGGTCCGTATTCCTTCGACGCTCCGTTCACTCTTGGCGGGCAGCTCGACGCCCGTGCCTCGCATCAAGAGGTCGGCCCCCGGGTGGCGCTGGTCGAGGGCGAGCGGGAATGGACGTACCGCGACTTCCGAGCGGAGTCGGTGCGGCTTTCGCATTTGTTACTTTCCCGTCTCGGCACGATCGATGAAGAGCATCCGGGCCACGTCGCGATGCTCCTCGAGAACCGCCTCGAGCTGATGGGGCTTCTCGGCGGCTGTGCCTATGGGGGGCTCACGCTGTTCGGGGTGAACACGGGGCTTCGCGGAGAGATCCTCGCCGGCGTGCTGAACCAGTCCGGCGCGCGGATTCTCGTCGTTGACCAGAGCCTGCAGGAGCACGTGGAGCGCATCCGCGGAGATCTCGAGCACATCTCGGCCGAGAACATCCTCGTCGTTCGTTCCGGGGGCGAGGGGGCGCTGATCGGAAGCGACTTGATCGAGGTTGCTGCCGCGGAGGTGGGCCCCGCGGAGGTCGATCGACCCGCGCCCGATATCGAGGTCGAGGCAGAACGCCCGTTGATGGTGATCTACACGTCGGGCACCACGGGCCTACCCAAGGGGATCTTGAACAACCACGCGAAGCTCCTGATCATCGGGATGGCGGTCTCCGGTAACATGCAGCTCACCGAGGACGATCGGGCCTACGCCTGCATGCCCTTGTTCCACTCCAACGCGATGTTCCTCGGGTTCATGACCGCGTTTTGGGTGGGCGGGAGCCTCGCCATGCGAGATCATTTCAGTGCATCGCAGTTCGTGCCGGATGTGCTCCGCTACGGGACGACGTACTGGAACTACGTGGGTGAGCCGGTGCACTACGTTCTGGGTGCCCTCGAGAAGAAGTACGGTTCGGCCGACGCGATTCGCGCCGAGGTCACGCAGAATCCGGCGAACAAGCTGCGTTACGCGCTCGGGAATGGTGCCGCCGCGCCGGACCTAGAGAAGTTCTGCGACTGGCTCGGGCTGGAGGACATGTTCGAGCTCTACGGCTCGACCGAGGCCGCGATCAGTACGTTCCGCAAGAAGGGTGACCCGCGCGGCAGTGTTGGCGAGATCACGGACGAAAAGGTCCGGATCCTGAGCGAGCGTGCCGAGGAATGCCCGCCCGCGATGCTCGACGCCGCCGGCAAGATCACGAACTACGCGGAGGCGGTTGGTGAGATCTGTCGCGTGGCGGAGGACACCTCGCTGTTTCAGGGCTACTTTCAGAACGACAAGGCGAACACGGACAAGTATCGCGACGGGGTCTACCACTCGGGCGATCTCGGCCACATCGTCGTGCGCGACGAGACGCGCTTTCTCTTCTTCGATGGCCGCACGGACGACTGGATCCGCAAAGACGGCGAGAACTTCTCGGCGCTTCAGGTTGCACGGCTGATCCAGGAGCACGCGGACGTCGTGCTGGCGGCGGCGTACGGGGTCCCGTGCGCGGTGTCGGATGAGCTGGTGATGGTCGCACTGAAGCTGCGCCCGGGCGCATCGTTCGACCCGAAGGACTTCTTCGACTTCTGTGAGCGGTCGATCGACGGTGGCGGGATGGATCGGAAGTGGTTTCCCGACTTCATCCGGGTCGTCGAAGAATTCGAATACACGCAGACCGAAAAGATTCTGGTGCGGAACTTGAAGAAGCTCCACTTCGACCTGAACCGCTTGGGTGATGCGTCGGTGTATTTCCGCCAGCGGGGTGACTCCGATTACCGGAAGCTCGGTGCGCGGGAGTACGATTCCTTGCGGGCCGAGTTCGCGCGTTCCGAGAAGCTCGACGTGCTCGATCGCTGATTCCGGCGGGCTTCCGCGACCCGACCGGGGTTGTTACACCCGACGCGTGCCGGAATCCCCGATCGGAAAGCTCCGTCTCGCCGGAATCGTCGAGGCCATCTCCTTCCTCCTACTCCTCGGCGTCGCGATGCCGATGAAGTACCTGTGGGGCCAGCCCATTGGCGTGAAGGTCGTGGGCTGGGCCCACGGCGTCTTGTTCATTCTCTTCTGCTTCGCGCTGAACGGGGCCCGCACGGCCCACGACTGGCCCATGGGAAAGTCGGTGAAGGTGTTGATCGCGGCGCTGCTGCCTTTCGGCCCGTTCGTGATCGATCACGGGTTGAAGGAAGAGGAGGCGGCGACCGAGGGGGGCGCGGGGTAGGGGTGATTGGGGATGCGGCATCTGCGGCTTGGGCCGATTGCTTGACGCGCTCGAGCGGATCCCGTCCCGCCATCGGTGGATTTGGGTTCAGGTCTTCGCGGTAGCCGATGATGGCGGGGGACTCGGTGAGATGGCTGCCGTCGTCGAGTTCGAGTACGGGGACCGCGCCGGGCGGGTCGATCTTCAAGAACTCGGGCGTCCGAGTTTGGACCTGGATGATGTCGACTTCTTCGCGGGGGAGGTCGAGCCCCTTCTCCTTCAGGTAGACCAGGACCTTCATCGGGTTGGGCGCGAGCGGGAACACGTAGAGTTTCATTGAGGGAGCCTCCAGCCTCGCTTCCGGGTCAATCGCCCAGCCGAAGCAAGCGGTCGACGAAGTGTGCGCGGAATCGGTCCGCATCGACCGCGGTGGCGACGCGCATCTCGCGGGTGCCGGGGGCTCCGGGCGGACGCTCGATGCTGCGAAAGACGTCGTCCTGGGTGGTCGGCTCGATGGCCAGCTGTTCGAAGGTGCAGAAGGACTCATCGTACGCGCAGGCCAGCGCCAGCGGGTCGTGAAGGAAGGCGAGGTTGTCGGCCTCCATGTTGGCCCCGAAGCCGCTGAAGATCTCGTTCTGGAGCGGCGACCAGACCCGGATCGCCCGGGTGAGCGCTTGCAGGAGAGGTGCGTCGGAGCGTTCGAGTCGTGCGAGGTCTTCCTCGCGGAGCCACGTTTGCAGAGTCACGTCGCCGGTCACAAGTCGCGTAGGGACGTCGGCGCGCAGCGTCCGCACGGAGGCGTCGCGGTCGGAGCAGAGGTTGTAGTCGATTCCGAAAGGGAACGAGAAACCGCCGTACTCGATTCCGCGGACGTGGCCGCCCATGATCGTGAGCTGCTTCACACGTTTGGCGAGGGTCGGGTCAGTCCCGAGCGTGGCGGCGAGATTGGTCATCGGTCCGACTGCGACGAGTTCGAGGTCGTCGTGCGCACGGAGCAAGCGTGCGATGGCATCGGTGCCGGACTCGGCTTCGGAGGGCGGCATGTCTCCCTCTGCGAGGATGCCCTCGCCCTCGTGTCCGGTCGAGGCGAAGCTGCTGCCGGTCGTCACGGGCTCACCGCGCCCGGCGTACACGGGCACGTCGTCTCGCCCGGCGAGGGCGAGGAGGCGCTTCGAGATTCCGGCGCGGTGATGGGTATCGCCGCTCACCGTCGTGACGGCGACGAGCTCGATCTCCGGCGAAGCCAGAGCAAGGGCGAGGCACATGGCGTCGTCGACGTCCGTGCCCATATCGGTGTCAAGCAGGATGCGGTGTGTCACGTGGTGAAGGCCTCCGAGAGACGGGTGGGGGGCTCCCGGATCAGCCGGTCGGCAAGCTCGATCGCGGCGAGGGAGCTTGCGGCGGACGCGACCGCGGCGACGCGCGCCGCGCCGATCGTCCGACGCATGATTTCGAGCCCGGCGTAGCGGGCCGCGTCCTCGAAGGCCACGATCCGGTCGTCGCCGAGGACCTCCGTGTACGCCTCCCAGATCGCTGCGGTGCTGCGGCGCGCATGGTCCACAGGGCCACTGATCCATGTGTGCGCGAGCAAAGTCCCGACATCGAAAGCGGGGTCGCCCACATGGGCAATCTCTGCGTCGAGCAGTGTGGCGCTCCGGCTGTGGAGGAGGATGTTGCCCGGCTGCACGTCGGCGTGCACGAGCGCGCCATGCGGGGAGAGGTAACGCTCGTAGGCATGTGCTGCGGTTTTGGCGAGAGAGCGATCCGAACGCACGGCGGCGGCGCGGCTTTCGACGCCGCTTGGGACCGGGAAGCCGTCTCCCTCGTAAGGGAGCTTGAAGATGTGGTCGCCGTGCAGTCGCTGGATGTCCTGGTTTGCGAAGCGCGCCGCGAGGGTGTCGTCCTCCCAGGTGGCGCTGTGTACGCGCCCGAGAAACCGTGCGATGAAGACGAGTTCTCTCTCGACGTCGGCGCCGCGCAGGAAGGCAGCATCGAGTCGTTCCGCATCACCGAGGTCCTCCAGGACGAGGAGCCGGCGTGCCTCGTCGAAGCGCAGGATGTTCGGGCAGATGCCGTCGGTGTCGAGTGGCCGGGCAATCTCGTAGTATCGGTTCTCGAAGACGATGCGCTCGGTACTGGTCTCGTACTCGGGGAACTTCTCCAGCGCGGGGCGCGCGTGCTTCACGATCACCGTGTGGCCGGACTCGCGGGAGCGAATCCGGCGGACCCAGTTGATGTTGCCATCGCCGGCCGGCTCGATCGCGGGGTCGCTCGCGGGGTCGCTTGCGTCGAGCACGCCGGCGTTGCCGAGGAGGCGACCGAGCTCGGCTTCGGACCAGGGCTGAGGGTTGTCGTCGGTCGCCAAGGCGCTCTCCTACTCCAGGCCGCCGCTTGGCGGCAAGCTGGACTACGTTCGCCGGGCCCGGAAGCTACCGGGGCTCGGCCGTTGGGCGCGTTTCCCGCCCGGTCGAGCCGCCGGGTTCGACGCTGCGCTCTTTGTCGAAGTAGGCTCCGAGCCATGCGATTCGGAATGTTCTACGAGCACCAGCTGCCCCGTCCCTGGGACGAGACGTCGGAGTACCAGCTTCTTCAGGACGCGCTCGAACAGATCGAGCTCGCGGACCGTCTGGGCATCGAATACGTCTGGGAGGTCGAGCACCACTTCCTGGAGGAGTATTCGCATTCGAGTGCACCCGAGGTCTTCCTCGCGGCAGCCAGTCAGCGGACGAAGAACATCCGGCTCGGCCACGGCATTCTGCAGACCTCGCCGTTGTACAATCATCCCGCTCGATCGGCAGAGCGGCTCGCCACGCTGGACCTGCTCTCGGGCGGACGCGTGGAGTTCGGGTCCGGCGAGTCGACGACGACCGCTGAACTCGGGGGGTTCAACATCGGGCTCTCCGACAAGCAGGAGCAGTGGCGCGAGGGACTCGAGGCGGTCCTGCGCTGCCTCACCGAGACTCCGTTCACCGGCATCGACGGGAAGTGGGTCCAGATGCCCCCGCGCAACGTCGTACCGAAGCCCCTCCAGAAGCCGCATCCGCCGCTCTGGGTCGCGTGCTCGCGCCGCGAGACCATCATCAAGGCGGCGGAGCAGGGCCTCGGCGCTCTGACCTTCGCCTTCGTCGATCCGGAGGACGCGGCGAGTTGGGTGAAGGCTTACGAGCGCCACCTGGAGGGCTGCGTGCCCATCGGTCAGCGCATCGATCCGGAGGTCGCCTGCGTCTCCCCGATGATGGTTCACCGCGACGAACGCGAAGCGCTCCGCCGCGGTCTCGAGGGGGGCAACTTCTTCGGGTACTCGCTGGCCTACTACATCGTGTTCGGGGATCACGCGCCGGGTCGGACGGATCTCTGGCAGGAGTTCCAGAAGACGCGCCGCGAGAAGGGCTACGATCCTGAGATTGCTCTCGCCGAACAGCAGAAGCTCGGTGCGAAGATCACGCAGGGCGAAGTGTCCGCGCTGCGCGGCGCGGTCGGAACGCCGGATCAGCTCCGGGAGTATTTACGTCGGTACGAGGAGGCGGGAGTCGATCAGCTGATCTTCGTGCTCCAGGCGGGGAACAACCGCCACGAACACATCATGGAATCGATCGAACTCTTCGGGAGGGAGATCCTCCCGGAGTTCAAGGAGCGCGACGAGAAGGCTCGAAAGGCCAAGGCGGAGCGCCTTGCCCCGCTCATCGACGCTGCACTCGCTCGTCGCGAGGAATCGGGGCCGGCACACGACGAGGGCTACCACATCCCCGCGATCGCCAAGAAGTTGTACAAAGGCGCCGGGGGCGACGCGCTTCTAGCCAAGATCGCGGCGGACACGGCGCTCGGACGCGAATCCCTGGAGGGGGCGGACGGGGGCGGGGGCGCGGGCGCGGGGGGGGGGGGGCGGCGGGGCACCCCCCCCCCCCCCCCCAGAGA
>JAQWRY010000061.1 GCA_029243485.1 Candidatus Binatia bacterium
GATGTTCAGGATCGAGACTACTCCCGGCCAGGGCGGAATCGAGAATCCAGTCTCGTTCGGCGCCACGACGCTCCAGTTCCAGGCGATGAACCAATCCAATTCCAACGGCACATCCGCCGTTTGCCCGGACACATGCTACTACGCGTTGCCTGGCACCGGGGGAGAAACTTTCGGTGGGATGGATCTGAATGAGGACGGTGCTTGTTCCGGGTTCCTGTCGCCCTACGGATATTGCGGTGGGTATTGCTATAACCAGCCCGAGATCGGATCGGGCGCAGCCCGAAAACCGGTTGCCCCGCCCGCCGATTGCCGGGGGTGCCCTCCGGTCCAGACCTACAGTGCGTGCCCCGAAGGCTACCTGCCCTACCAAGGGGACGACGAGCCGGGTGGATACTGCTGCGCGATTCCCGGGATCGACTACGAGTGGATCGGTGAAGAGCCATTCCCGTTCCCAGTCAACGCCTTTCCGTACAGCACCTCATCGTACGGAGCGTTCACGATTGATCACTGCTCGGAGTTTAGCACAGAAGGCGATGTCGCCTGCTCGTCTCCTCCGTGCGGAGTAAACGGCACGCGAATTCCATCGGCGGCGTCCAGCGCGTGCTTCCCATGGGGCAATACTTCGATGGATGTGCTCTTCCCGTTCACCTACTGACGGCACGCGGGGAGGGCGGAGCGCGGGCCCTGACGGCCCGCGGGGACAAACGATCGCCGAGGCGAGGACTCTCCTCGATGGAGACATGGAGTTTCCGCCGCCTGCCACCGTCGAAACCGGATTCAAAATCCTGCGTCGCCTGGCGAGGCAGCGGGGGGATTCCTGTTTCCTGTCGTCGGCAACTGGTATGGGGCGGAATGTTTCGATGGGCTCTGTCCAACGCGAGCCTCTACGTCGTCTAAGACTTCGGGACTTTTGGGGTTGATTACTAAGAGACCCGAAAGATCCCGACGTCTTTGACGACGTACAGATTGATGCTGATGAACTTGAGATCACTGATGATGGCCATGCAAGTTCAACCAAATCTTCGGCAGGCAAATCGAGTATCGAATCTTCCCCTGCGCAAGGTGGTCGCCGTGCGGGCTGGAAGTCAGACAACCGCTGATCGCTTCTGCCTGATCGCTCCGGTCATGTTCCCCACCCATCCGCGGCAATCGAGATCCTTCTTGGCGTCCTGCTCGATGACTTTGAGCGCTGAGATGATTCGGAGCAGTTCGGCTCGGCACCGGCCGCCGGTGCTGTCCACGAGCACGGCAACTTGGGTCGCGTGCCAAATCTTCATGGTCAGAGTGCTTTCCTCTTGACCGCGCGCGACGCCCCAGTTGATCGTGAAAACGGTCGGTAGTGTTGCCTCGATGCTGGCCTTCTCGGCGGCCAGTTCACCCAGCGCTTCGTTCTTGGCGCTCCGGGGGCTCCCTCGCGACTCGCCATAGCCGTGGGCGATGACCGAGTTATTGCGGGTGAATTGCGCCTAGGCCGGCGGTGTAATGGCGCTCAGGATGAGAGTGAGTACTGCGATGAACCGAGTCATGAATCCTCCAGGCTAAGTTGTGAGCCCAGGGCCAATGCTTGCAGTGCGCCATCGAATTTCCATCCAGGCGGCCCCCCCGCCCAGATTGCGGGTGGTATTCATCTCGACTACAGCCTGCCATCGATGCCGGAGTAGATCAGGAGAAGTCGATTTTCCGGCTGAACAACGTGCCGACGCTGGTTCCCCCGCGGGAGCCGAGCCTGCCGACCCTAACCGGGTCGGCAGCTCTCGAATCGCGGAATGCGTTCGGCTCAATCGGCGTCGTCGTAGCCCTCTTTCGTGCCGCTCTTGACCCCGTCCCAGCCTTTCTTGGCCCCGTTTTTGGTCGCATCCAAAACCTTTTTGGTGCCGTCCTTGGTTTTGTCCCAGCCTTTTTCGGCTCCGTCCTTGGTTTTGTCCCAGCCTTCTTCGGCTCCGTCCTTGGTGCCATCCCAGAGCTTTTCGGCCCCGTCCTTCATGTCGTGGCCTCCCTCTGCGAAGTTGTTGCCATCGTCTTCGGCCAAAGCCAGCGGCGAGGTGACCAGGAGGCCGGTCAGAGCGAGTCCGTAAATTGCACTTCTATTCATTGATTTTTCCTCTTTAGAGTTCGAGACACATTCATTGTTTCACTTTCCATCGCGACGGAAAAGAGGTGCTCCGGCGAGGGCCGGTAGCAGTTCGTGGGCTTGATCCTTTGACGCTTTGTCCTTTGACCATTTGATTCCGGCCGGCGCGTGGGCACCGGCCGGTCACGATTCTTCGCGTGGCGACAGCCACCGGGGCCGGGAAATGCCACCTCGCCAAGCCCGGTTCTGAGCTGAGAGCACCTCGGCGCTAGGTGTCGATCCGGGAGCGAATGTATCGGATGTCTAAGCCCAGATTCTTGAATTCGGCCTGGCGACGGGCGAGCCGCTGGCGGAGGTCGAGAGACATGTCGTTTGTCCTCGTTTCGCTTGATGTAGCCGTGGCGGGTCATCGTGAGCAGGTAGGTTATATAAGGGGTGTTGGAGCGCATCGTAGGCTCGGACTTGCCTCTCGATCGGTCCATTCAGGATCTCTGGATCGGTGAGGTCTCCAGACACCCCGAGAGTCGCGAATCGGACCTCGCCGCCTATGTCGTACGGTGTGTCATTGACCCAAGTTTGCTGGAAGGTCGTGAGGTGCAGAAGGTAGCCCCAGACCTGCTGGAGGTTCGCAAGGTCTTGGTCCGAGGGCACCTCACTCGTCGTGATCGCGCTGATTGCGGACGGTCCGGCCTGCCCACGATCTGGATGGGGCTTGTCGGGGGTATTGATCTCGTTTGCATCGTAGTAGGTGGCCCCGTCTCGAGGTGCGTAAGCCGCAGCATGGGCGACGAGTTCCAGGGACATGCGGTGGATCTCGGTCCAGTGAGCGCGAATCTCCGCGTCATGGGCCTTGAAGAAATCCGCGACGTAATCGCCGATGAGATCCCAGTAGAGTCCCGCCAAGTGCGCATAGCGGTGCGAATCACACAGGGGAGCCCGGGGGCTCCAGCCCTTCGGGTTGCAGGTCGTGAAGCTGCGACTAGAGATCACACCGACCGAGGTGGGCGTCACGACGGAGGTTCTCGAGAGCAAGCCGTCGGGAGCTGTGATGTGTCAAGTAGCGTGAGACACCTTCGATTTGTTGCTGCGTAGCTTGATCTAAGCGTGCTCAATTCCGCGATCCGCCAGGTGCCAGTGAAACAGCGCCTGGAACTCATGTCCGCGGTCGGTGCGCACCATGTTGGTGCGAAACGGAAACTTCTCGACGACGTAGTCCATGAAGGCGATCGCGTTCTGCTGGGTGTGGCGGGTGTAGACCTTGAGCGTACGAATACGGGTCGCGTCGTCGATCGCGGTGTATTGGAAGCGCCTCACAGGCTTCCCCCGCTTCCTCTTCAGGGTCAAAAACGCAACGTCTACTTGCACATGATGGCCCGGCACCTGCTTTTCGTTCGTGTCGGAGATCGGGCCGACCGCAATGCCGACGTCTCTCGGGCTGTTCTACATCGACCACACGCTGAGCGATCGCCTGCGCGCCGAGTGCTTCAGGCCCGGGCCCACCGACGGCGTGCCGGCCCTCTCGTCGGCCGTCCGCTTCGACCACAACCCGATCGTCTACGATCTCGCGGGCGGCGGGTGATCGCGGCGCCGGCAGTCATCGCGTGAAAATGAATTTCTTCTCGATCTTGAGGTCTTTCCAGGTCAGATAGCGATTGTCTTCGTCGAACGGCACGCCGTCTCGACCTTGGGGCGACGTGTCGAACATCTCGGCCCATTCCGTTGCCGGACGGAAGAGCTTGGTCGGCGAATTATCCTCGATGCCGAACAGCGGATAGTACTTCGCGTCCACGAACAACGCGTTCACGCCACTCGACATGTGGTAGACGAGTTCGTAGCCCTTGCGCTTCGCCAGCTCGTGGTAGCTCTGAAGACTCGCCCCCGCGTAGTCCCGTCCGTCCCAGTAGTTCATGGGATGGAAGTCGATCACCATCAGCTGCGGAGGAGGGAAGCCGGCGTTGATCTCGACCATGACGACCTTCGGCCGGAAGTCGTGGAGGGCGCGCCACACGTAGTAGTCGTTGCTGTCGATGTCGATGACGAGCAGGTCGAGGTCTTTCGGTACGCCGGCTTCCTCGAATAGAATCTCGACGTTCCCCGGCCACACCCAGGCCTGCTGCGTCTTCACCTTCGGATAGTCGAGGTAGTTCTTTCGGAGCTGTCGGGCCAGCGGCTCCGATCCCTCGATCTGGAAGCTGCCCCAGCCGTGGTTCACAATGAGGTTGCGAACGTTACTGGCGGCCACGCCGTTGTGTGCCCCGAACTCGACGGCGTACTTCTCGGTGGGCTCAATGATCTCGAAGATCTTCTCGATCACGCCGTCTTCCCCAAACTGAGAGAACACCTGGCGCTCGTGCTTCTCGAAGTCGACGGCCTCGACCGGTACTTGGGTGGCGGCCGGTCCGGCGTCGGGAGCCGCGTTAGGGTCGGTGGTGGGCGCTTGGCAAGTGATGGCCGCCAGCGCCAGCGCGGCAAGCGTGGACTTTCGCCGGACTGGATCAACGAACACGCCGTTTTCTACTTCGGGGCAAATCACTTGTCTAGCATGTGTTCGGGTTCAGAGACGGTTGGACCAAATAGGTCGATGAAATAAGAGACACTCCCCGACCAAAGGGAAGGAGAGTCTAATGCGTAAGAGCGCGAGTCCGTCTACTACTCTCTGCAAATGACCTTTGTCGTCTTGCCTGCGCAGGTGGCGGCCGTGCCGTTTCGTTCCGCAAGTGCGTCGCCCATGAAGAGATCAATCGGCCCGACGACCGTGGTGGGCAGAGCCCTGTCCTGCATTACGATTTTAAACGCGCGCTCGCCGCTGACCCGCGCGGGCTTGAAGATCACCTTGGTCGCGCGATCGTCCGAGGTGCAGACGATTCCTCCGTTCGAGCGCATGTCGCACTTGTCGGGCGAGAAATCGTACGACTCATCGACCAGGAGTCCGTCCGAAATGTTCAGACGAAGCCCGGTGAAAAGGTTGAGGACGTCTTCGGAACCGCTCAGTCCCGTGAAGAGCGTCCCGCGGATGTTGATCCGGCCAGAGGCCGGCTGCTTGGTTACGATCTTCGCACGCCGAATTTGAATCTCTCCGTCGATCTGCTCGTACGAGGGAGCGTAGAGGAGCTTCACCTGTTCGAAGGCATCTTGACCAATCGTGGCTCCTGCCAGGCGGCCAGGAATGTCGTCGGCGCGCGGATGGATGCCGCCGTAGATTCTCGAGAGACTACACTCGTCCGCGGCATCGAAGTACGTGGCCCAACGGAGCGTCACGTCGACGCTGGGTCCGTCTTCGAAGACGAGGAACTCGTCCGCGGGTGCGAGGAACTGACCGAAGCCGCCCGGGAAGAATGCATCGCCGGTAAAGGAGGTGAGCACCTGCGCTGCAGCACGACTGAACGTACTGTGCCCCGAGACGTAGCCAGCGAAGGGCGGGGTCACGAAGCTCGACCTTTGGTACGGCCACCAGTCCTCGACGAGGATCCACCCGACACCAGCGATCGTCGTTTCGGGATCGGATATGTAGCTTGGAGCGCGCCAGGCCTTTGCCGCAATCTTGCCGATGCTCGCCGTTCCGAGATGCGCATGGCGCTGGCCCGGCGCCGTGCTCAGAGCCGTCACGAGTTCGACGCGCCCAGGAACCAGCTCGATACCGTCGGGGTGATACGATGCTTCCCCCGGGTCGGTACGCTGGCCGAGATCCGCAAGCATTCAAATCGCAGAAATCGGGCGAATGTAGTCGTACCAGCCCTTCATCCCCCAAGCGGAGACCGCGGCGGCGTGCATCGCACCGCCCAGGACGGGGAAGACCATGCTCGCTACCGCCCTGGGCGTCGATCTCTTGATCGTCGACGAACTGGGCTTCGTGCCGTTTGACCGCCAGGGCGGCGAGCCCCTCTTCAACCTACTCGCGGCTCGGTACGAGCGCCGGTCGACGATCCTGACCACGAATCTCGCTTTCAGCGAGTGGGTCCAAGTCTATGGCGACGAGAAGATGACGACGGCGCTGCTCGACCGACTCGGGCACCACGCCGACATCCTGACGACGAAAGGAGACTCTTACCGGACGAAGAACAAGGCGAAGACCGAATCCTAGATCGAATCTACGAGCTGGGAGTGGGTCCGTTTCTGATTGCCGAATGGGTCAAAAACTCGGCGTTGGGAACACTCTTGGACAGTGCTGGCCGACGGGGCCGTGGTCGCGCCGACGACCTGACCCGATCGCAGTAGGACTGCCGCGTCCTCGCTTTGGGTGCCCTGCGCGGCCGGCCCGGAATTGCAGCCGAGAGTGTAGCCACAGACGCTCGCCAGGAGGAACTCCCGCATGCCCCCCCAAGGCACGCCACCCGCCTGCAGCCCGAACCGCGCCAATCCGCACCCGCTGGCCAGGCCCACAGACGGCATCTGGATGTTGCCAGACTGCGGCCCCCCGGTAACTCGACGCTACCGCGAGCCTCTCGGGCCTCATAAAAGCTGAGTTAAATCAAATACTTTAACGTTGGCTCGCTCTTTGGATATCCACTGCCCCACATAAAGCGCCCGCCGAGTTCCTTCCGCACCGAAGAGGCTCCGGCCGCACCGGGAAAGGGAACGAAACCATGGATTCGAATCACGTAAAGAAATCAGGGCGCGCCAGCGCCGCCAACTCGCTGCCGGCAAAGTACCGCGGCCGCCGTCGTTACGACGGCGGGGCACTCCTGCGCCTGCTCCTGTTGCTTCCCACCATACTTGTCGGACTGGCTGCCCAACCCGGCCTGGCAAGCGGCGCCGTCGTTCGGGTCGATCTTGGCATCTTCGGCGGCCGCGCCACCGACCTCGATGCCTTCACCGACTACCATGGAGACACGCGAGTGATCGCGGCGGTCGAGGGAGACGGGGCGGGAGTTCTCCTCAACGGCGCCGTAACGCGTTGGACCCCGATCTTCTTCGGGCGGCCCGGCGAGATCCAGGAGGTCGAGGCGGACCGAACTACGGGAGGCTCCGCGACCGACATCGTGTACGCCCTGCTCTACGACGGCCGGGTCTTCACCAACCCATCAGCCGCCTACAGTCCCTCGTGGTCGCCATCGGCCTGGGCGCCTTCGACCGGCGGCACCACCCTTGTGGGCGAGTACGGCACGACGCTTCTCGGCCATTCGACCGGCACCTACCTGGGCACCGCTTCTGGGGCGCTCTATCGCACGATCGACGGTGGCACGAACTGGACGCTCCTGGCCACGCCGAGCGCCGGAAACCGGATCGTCTCCATCGCCGCCCACGTCGACCACACGACCGATCCGAGCCTCTGGGTCGTGGTCGACGTCGCAGGCACGCCCGAACTCCTACCTCTCACCTACTCGAGTTCAAGTCTGAGCTACACAACCGGAGCGGCCATTACGGTCGGTGGCAGCGGCGGGGTCTTCGAACGGGTCTTCGTCTATCCCGACACAACGATCGCAAATGCGCCCCTCCTCTTCGTCACCGGCGACTCTCCGAGCGAGAGTGTCTACCGTGGCACGTCGGGGGGATCGGCGTGGTCAACGATTACTTCACCACGCCACTATTTCCAGCACATGGCCTTCGACTTGGCGCATGCACGCATCTATGCCGCGTCGGCGGTTTCCAACGACCTGGGCCTCACCTTCACGACACTTCCGACGTACGCACGCCTGCGCGGCGACATTCACCCGAACGACGGAACCATGGTCGTAGATCCCAACAATACGGATAGGGTTCTGTACGCCAGCGACTGGTTCGTCGGTGAATACACGATCACTGCGGGGACTTGGGCGGCCAACGGGGAATTGGCGGCAAATCTCGGGGTGATGGCAGTTCTGGTTCAGGACATGCACCAGATCATGGACACGAGTTCGACCAAGGAGACGTTCATCTTCGGCGGCAAGGCCGGCATCGGCATTTCGAACGATTTCGTGAGTCACTCCGGGGCCTTCCCTTCATGGAGGTTTCCCATCTATCCACAAGACGACGGCGCGCCGATCAGCGCGACACGACTGCAAGACTACGACGGTGACGGCGCGACGATGGAAAACGTCTTCGCGGGCAACAACTCGGGTCGCGTGTACCGGTCGACCACGCAGGGACGCTTCGCGCTCAGCTACACCCGCGTATTCGATCCACTCGTAGACGCCGTGGGCTACTACGAAGACCCCGACCGCATCGAGGTCCGCGACATCGTCGAGGACCCCAGTTCGCTCGATGACATGTACTTCGGCTTCGGTGACTGGGACACCGGCCGGGTGGGCGGCGGTGTCGCCTGTTCCACCGACAACGGCGCGACGTGGTCCATCGACCCTTCCTGGGTGGCTCTCGCAGACCCGATGAAGGTCAACGCTCTCCAGGTGACCAACACCAAGTTGTGGATCGGGGTGGGCAAAGATGACGATTCCGACCCAAACCACCGGGGACTCTATTACAAGGGCGGTAGCTTGGCGGGCTGCGGCACGGGCACTTTCTACGCGGTCTCCACGGGCACTGCGATCGATTCCGCGATCGTCTACGACCTGGGTGGGCCCACGACTTCCCCAATCTACGTTGCCTCCTCCGCCGGCCTCTTTCGGGGAGAACTCTCGAGCGGAGTCTGGACGTGGACCGACATCTCGGGCTCTCTGGGGTTGCCCACGGCGTCGCCCTGGCGGGCGGTGACCTACAATCCATCTCCAACCAGTCCTTGCGCCGAAGAGTTCTACGGTGCCACCGGCGACCAGATCTTCCGGATCAGGGAATGCGGTTCGGGCTACGTCTCGACCCTGATCTCGCCCGCGCCCTTCGAAGACGTCCACGCCCTGCTCTGGGACGAACTCGTGGTCGGCACGGCCGGTGGACTCTGGAGCCTGGGCCACGCCAGCAAAGATGTGACCAGCTGTCGGGCCTCCTTCGACAAAGCACGCGACAAGTACATGACCGACGCAACGAAGATCGGGCTGGGCTGTCGGGTGCGGGAGCTCGAAGGAGGGGGGACGTGTCCAGATTCGGTCGCTACGGCCTCAATCGCGAAAGCCGAGAGTCGGATCGATCTTTCCAAGAAGTGCAGCGACGGTCTCGTCGCCGGTCTTTCGGATTCCTGGGACGGCCTGTGTCGGGGCGTAGCCAACGTCGAAGATCTCGAAACCTGCCTGGTGTCGCAAGTCGATGACTCGGCCGAGGAAGCTCTCGCCGGGTACTTCGGTGCGAGCGGGACTACAACCGCGACGTCCGACGGTTCTTGCGAGGAGTCTCTCGGAAAGGCCTACGGTAGGGTCCTGAAGATCGGCCTCAAAGCCATCTCGAAGTGCGAGCGGAAAATCGACAAGGACAAAGAGACGAATTGTCCGAATGCGGAGGTCGAGGCCCTGATCGCAAAACAGGGCACCAAGGCCCTGCGCAAGATCAGCCGGTCCTGCACGGATGCCAACGCAGTCGCCCTCGAAGCCCGCGGACTTCCCGACGGTTGCGTGGGGGTGAATACCGTCGCCTCGATGCATGCGTGCTTGATGGATGCATCGGGCGAACTCATCAGTGCACTCGTCTCGCCCGCGGAGACCGAGTTCTGATTCCACGCGAAAGTGAAGGACGGGTCGCGCGGACGAACCGTCCTCCGTGTCGGTGCGGGCGCAGAGCAGCAGGCGGCTCCCGGCTGCCTGCCTGCCCTGCGCCCGACGCCGGCAAATGGGCGCGCGCCTCTCCCCCGGGAGGCGCGCGTCTACCCTTGTCGGAGCCCCAGTCGCGATCAGGACTTGCGCAAGCCCAGGTCGCGGACCATGCGGGTCAGACTCGGGCGATGGATGCCCAGGACCTCGGCTGCCTTGCGCTGGTTCCCATCGCTTCGCCGCAAGGCTTCTTCAATCAGTGCCCGCTTGTAGGCGGTCAGCAGATCCGCCATCGACTCGTCTCCGAGGACGCTGCCGGCCAGGGATTCGAGATTGGACGGGCGTTCCCCGTCCGACCCGGGAATGCCCGCCGACAAGGGCCCACTCAGCCGCAAGACCGGACCGCTTTCGAGCACGAGAGCCCGCTCTACGACATTGCGCAGTTCACGGATGTTGCCCGGCCAAGCATGCCTTCGCATCTCGGCCAGTGCGCCGGCACTGACCTCGGTGATCTCGCGCCCAGTTCGCCGACCCAGAGTGCTCGCGAGGTGCGCGACCAGAGGTTCGAGATCGTCGAGTCGCTCGCGCAACGGAGGGAGGCGGATCGGCACCACCGCGATTCGGTAGAAAAGGTCCGCCCGGAAGCGGCCCGCCCTCACCTCTTGTTCGAGATCGCAATTGGTAGCCGCCACGACCCGAACATCGACCTTGCGAACTCGGTTGCTGCCGAGACGCTGGACTTCCCCCTCCTGAAGGGCCCGCAGGAGCTTCGCTTGAACCCCGAGGCTCAGAGTATCCACGTCGTCGAAGAAGAGGGTTCCGCCGTCCGCGATTTCGAAACGCCCCTCGCGAGCACGGTCGGCTCCGGTGAAGGCGCCTCGCTCATGGCCGAAGAGCTCGCTTTCGAGAAGCGCTTCGGGGAGTGCCGCACATGCGAGTTTGACCAGGACCCGGTCGGACCGTCGGCTGGCCCCGTGAAGCGTTCGGACCGCAAGCTCCTTTCCCGTTCCAGTCTCCCCGATGATGAGCACCGACGAATCGGTGTCTGCGACCCGACGGAGTTGAGAGAGGGCGCCGCGCACACCTTCACTCCGCCCGATCATCTCCGAGTCGGCGAAGTCCTGGTCCACCTCCGCTCGCAGGTAGAGGTTCTCTCCTTCGAGCCGCTGCTGCAGCGCCTGAACCTGGTCCATACGCCACGCGTTCTCCACTGCGATCCCGACGGTCCCGCCGAGATCGTACAGGAGTTGGACGTCGTCGGGATGATGCGATCTTCCGTCTGAACGACGACCGACCAGGAGTCCGCCAACCACACCTCCCGGAACACCCACAGGTACGACGACTTCGGCGCCCAAATGGCTCGCCCGGTCTGCGGCCGCCGGGGAACGAGGGTGACCCGCTTCGATTCCACCGACGTCGCAGAGGGCTGCGTGGAGCGGGTCACCCGGTTCCAGGTCGATTCGCAGCCGACCGGGCAATGGATCAACCTCCTCGAGGGTGCCGTCGGCTCCCCCGCGCACGAGGCAGAGAGGCGCGTCGTCGAGCAGCAGACCGACGTCGCGGCGCAGGAAGGCCACCAGTGCTTCGCTGTCCCGAAGCCGGCCGACTTCCGAAGTAATAGAGCGCAGCGATTCCCGGGTTCTCTTCTCCTGCGGGAACAGAGCCTCCTCGACCGCCTGGTCGACGCGCGAGTAGAAGCTCGTGACGATCGGCACCGCGCTGGTGGTGAGCAAGGTGATCCCACCGGCCACGGCCCAGGCCAGGCTGGGTCTCACCCAAAGCTGGAGGACGACGAGCAAAATGAAAAGGAGTGCGAGCGCCCCCATCAAGAGACCGCCCCGAGCGAGCAGGTGTCGAGCGTCCCGGTCGAGTTCGAAGAGGTCGTAGCCCACCATCCCGTAAGCGAGCGCGACGGCGAGAAAAGATATCGGGAGAAGGAAGAGCCCCGGCGGGAGGTAGATCTCGACCAAGCCCCAGGTCGTACCGGCGAGGCTGACCGAACCGATGAGGAAAAGACCCGTGCTGGGAAGAACGAGGCGTGCAACATTGCGGGCCGCCAGGTCTTCGTGCTGCCAGGCGGCCGTGATGAGATTGGCCAAAAGGGTGAAGAGGCAAAGAAGAATAAAAACGACCTCGATACCCTCGAGATCGAAGAGAAAGGTCGCCCTGGTTTCGAAGGCGTAGCCGAAGACCACCCAGAAGAGGGTCGAGACACCGTAGATGGCGACGAGTGCCCCACGGGGCCAGCGCGTGAGCGGCCACCTCTCTCGCGGAAACTGCAGGGCGAAATGCAGGAAGGCGGGCAAGCCGACCGCAGCGAAAAGGAACGAGAACGGGGAATACGCGTGCCCCAGGAAATAGTCCGGGAGCAAGAACGCGAAGTTCCCGGCAAGCCCGATGACCGTGGCGGCCAGAACACGAGCGGTCGCGATGTCCGGCTGGGCAAGAGATGGGATCGCCCCTCCCAGAAGGAAAAGGATCCCCGCCAGCGAGACGGGCAGATAGATCCCGAGGATGTCTTCGATACCGAAGTCGGAGACGACCAGCGGCACCCGCAGGATCCGGCCATCACGCGTGCGAAAGACGTGCTCCACCTCCGTGCCGGGCCGAAACTCACCCAGTATGGAGAAGATGTCATCGGCCTTGCTTAGAGGGTGGCCTGCGACTTCCACCAGGCGCGTACCGGGTACGACCTCGCGCAAGCGCGGATAGGCTTCGGGAGAGGCAAGGACGCGCGGCCCGACATCCCCGGTGGCGAAGAGAGCCAGCCCCGACCATCGCTTTCCATACGCCTCGGCCAGTGCGAAAATTCCGAGCGCCAGGGCGAGCGCGCTCGCCAACAAACCGAGCCCCACCAATCGCCGCTGCCGGGCGCGCGAAGCGCGATCCGGCCCCGTCGTTCCGGTCGCCTCAACCATTGAAGCCAATTCTCGTCCCACGAGCCCTGGGAACTACCGCAGAGGCGAAGGCGAGCCAAGCGGGACATGCCCTACGACCACGGCCATGTCCCGCTGCCGAGCGATCGCACCCCAAGGCACGCGAGAGAAGAGGCTTGACGCCCAGCACTCGCGCCCCCCCCCCCCCGCTCCCGGAACAACGGAAGAGCGCTTTCGCGCAATTCTCGGCCTCAGGGATCAATCCGCTGAGCACACACCCGCCGCCCTCGTCCCCGATTCGCCGATAGCCTGGGTGCTCGAGCCGTCGCTTCCGAACAGGAGCAAGCTCCTCGCTACATCGCCGATACAAGGGGCGGGGCGTGCCACGAGAAGCGGGTTTCGGCCTCATACGAGAAACCTTAACCTTCCCAGGCAGGACGCACGCGCCCGGGCCCGGGCAACCCGATGTCCCCGGAACGACCCGCCCCAAACCATGGAAGCCGCCAACTCTGCGGCGCCCCTTTTCCCCTCTCCTCCATTTGCTCCCGTTCGGCGGCACCCGGCCGGCCGAGGCTGGACAATTGGAGACAGGAGGCCCGTCCCCCGCCCTTGGATCATGAACCCTGAGGGGCGCTGTTGTTTTCTACCATCGGCCGTCGTGATCTAAACCAGAGCGCAGATCTCACCTCGTGGAGGACCGTGGAATGATCCGATTGATTTGGCAGCTCTATACCGGCGGAATTGTTATTTTTTTCCTGATCTTTTTGATCGGAGAAGAAATACCCTTCGTCTCGGCCTTGATGAACGCCCTCTTCTGGCCTGCAGGCGTGTACCGACTCTACCTCTCCGGCGCCTGAGGCCGCGGACCAGCGCCTCACGAGCCCGCCTCGCTCGAAGCTCGGGCTCATTGCTCCTGCTTCGCCCATCGTTCGAAAACAGGAGTGCCCAGGATGAGTCCGGTGCAAAAGCGGAGGATCAAAACCTCCGATGGAGTGGAACTGAACCTTCTCGAGTCCGGAACAGGCCCCGCACTCTTGCTGGTGCACGGCTGGTCGCAGACTGCCGCGCTCTTCCGCCCCCAGCTCGAGGGTCTCGCATCGCACTACCGGGTACTCGCCCTCGACTTGCGAGGCCACGGCGAATCCGAAAATGCACCCTCGGGCTACCGACTCTCCCGGCTGGCGATGGATGTCCACGAAGTTCTCGAACAGCTCGGTCTCGACGCGGTGCACGTCCTCGGCCACTCCATGGGGAACGCAGTGTTCTGGAGCCACTGGGAGCTCTTCGGTCGGGATCGATTCACCAAGATGATCATCGCAGAAGAACCCCTGACTCTGATGGCACGGCCGGCCTGGTCCGCGGAAAAACGAGCGCAAGCGGGGTGTCTGGCTGAACCCGACGAGATGGCGCGCAACTGCGATGCACTCGAAGGAGCAGATGCCGAGGCCTTTGCGGCAGACTTCGTGGAAGGCATGCTCAGTTCAAGGGTCTCGAAAGAAGATCGGCGCTTCATCGTAGAGCAAAACCTTCTGCTCCCCCGGCCTGCCGCCTCCGCCCTCTTGCAAAGCGCTTCCACCGATGACTGGCGTGACCTCGTACCCAGGATCGATATCCCCGCCCTGATCATCGCGGGAAAGGCCAGTCTCGTTCCAACCGCGTCCCAGCGATGGATCCACCGCAACATCAAGGGCTCCAAACTCATCGAATTCGAAGAAGAAGAAGGTGGATACCACTTCATGTTTTGGGAGAACCCCGAAAAGTTCAACCAGTGCGTGATCGACTTCCTCGGCGACTAGCAGCGGTAAGCTCCCTGCCGATGTTGCCAGAGACGAACGCCCGCGGTTGCGACTCGTGGCCTGTCGACGCCGTTCGAGGAACTATTCAGACGAAGTGCAGAAATCACAGACTCGATGTGCAGCTCCGTGCAGCAGGAAAGGACTCTTCGCCCCCCTCCGGGCGCGGATCCTGAAGACTGTGGGGCCCAGAAGAGGCGCGTTGTCATGCCCGGGGCGTGCGCGGCCTGGCCGCAAAGCGGCTGCGCGTTTTTCCGGCGAAAGAGAAAAATGATCTCACTCTGGCAAACCAGCAGGAGCTCTCCGTCGCCCGCGATCCGCCGGCTGCGGCGAACCATTGCCGCGCTGGTCACGATGACGCTCGCCAGTTGCGACTCGGGCCACAAAGGTCTCGAGGGAACACTCTATATCTCTATCGGCCTGGCCGACAATCAGTCTCTCAACGAGGAGATCATTGCGAGTAAACGCAAGCGAGCCAACATTTCTCTGCAGGCCTTTCAGCGCGAACACCCCGAAGTGAGCTTCCAACTGCAATTCTATCCCGAAGGGGAACTCTCGGAGGAGATGAAGGTACGCGACCGCAGCGGGCAAGGGCCCGACCTTTTCCTCATCAACGCCGAGACCGCACGAACCCTTCGCCGTAGCGGCCTGACTCGCCCCTTCGAGCCCAAAGCCCAGACCATCGACGAAATCCAGCCGGCGGCTCTCCAGCCGCTTCAGGAGGGAACAAACGCCTACACGGCACTTCCCTTTGTCTTCGAACCGCAGTTGGCCTGCTTCAACAAAACCCAGATAAAGCAATCGCCAACCACCCTCGATGACCTACTGAAGGTCAGCGACACGACGTTGGGGATCGGTCTTCCACTGGACGTATCCGCTCTGTATTGGACACTCGGAAGTCTCGGAGCACAAGAGAGCTACGCCAAGATCGTCCGCAGTCAACGAGTCGATGCCGCCGCCAGAGAGCAACTGCTCCATTGGTTGCGCTGGCTCCAGCGCGCCAACACCCACGCCGGAATGTATTTCTACATGGACACCCAGCGAATGATGGACGATTTCGCTAGTGGGAAACTCGCCTGGATCGCGTGCCGGAGCCCCTTCGTCGGAAAATTCGAGAAAGAGCTGGGCAAAGACTTCGGGGTAGCTCTTCTGCCCCGCGGCCGGGGAGGCAGGGCGTCCCCGCTCAGCGACATGCGCGTCTGGGCCCTCGGGACAAATTCGAGCGCGAACCAGGAACACATCGCTACGGCGCTGGCCTCCTTCTCTCTCAACCCACTCGCTCAATTCCGAATCTCGCTGAATTCCGACGAACTGATCCCGGTCAACCGGAAGGTCGTCATCCCTGTCAATCGCTCCAACTTCCTGCGGACGATGGAAAGGTCCCATCTCGACTCACCCGCCATGAGCGCAGATCTTCTGACCTACCTGGGTGACGTGGAACTCCAAGAGCAGTCCGACAAAACCATGGTCGGACTTCTGTACGGCGACCTGCAGCCCGAGCAGGCCCTAGAAAAACTCCTGAAGCTCGCAGACCCGCAACGGAAACAGAGCCACTAGATGGATCAACTTCTTCACGAGATTCGAGGCTGGCTCGGCTACCTCGAGCGCGGGCCGGTGGTCTTACAGATTCTGGTCGTCTTCGTTCCCATTGTCGGAGGAAGACTGTGTCTCCGGCGCTTTCGTCCGCGCACCCCGCTGCGCATCCTCACCCTGAGCGCCGTGCTCGTCGTCATCGCCGCGCTCACCGCCCTGCTCGCCCTCACCGAGCAACCCTATGGGCTCAGCCTCTTCTTCCTCGAGTTCTGCATCGTCTGGTACGTCCTGCGACTGCTTACCGTTCTTCTCGCGCGTCGCCTCAGCGCGCGGGAGTTGCAACGACTGGACGCTGGAATCCTCCGACCCCTCTTTTACATGACGGCCGTCCTGGCGCTGATCCAGCATCTCGATAGCCTGCAGGAACTCGCCATCATTCCGATCACCGAAGTTTTCGGCGCATCACTCAACCTAGGACAGATCTTCACTTTTCTGGTCGCCGTCTACTTTGTTCTGATTGGATCGCGGCCCGTCGCCATCGGCCTCGCCTGGGTGCTCCAAAAAGCCTTCGCACTGGAAACGGGCTCTCATCGCGGCGTCGAACTCTTGACCCGCTATTGCCTGATTAGCGTCGTCCTTCTCTGGGTCGTCTCCGACCTGGGCGTAAACCCCACCGGTGTCTTGGCCGTGACCGGCGGGCTATCGCTGGGGCTGGGCTTTGGCGTGAAGGAAGTCTTCTCGAACTTCGTGAGCGGCCTCTGGCTTCTGCTGGAGGGATCGGTGCGCCCCGGCGACATTCTGTTCATCGAGGGCGACCCCTGCGAGGTTCGCAGCCTCGGGCTGCGCGCGGCTCTCCTGTGGCGCAGTCGCGACAACGCCGAACTGTTGGTTCCAAACCAGATCTTCTTCTCGAGCCAAACGACGACCTACACCGGAACCGACCGAACTCGGCGCTCCGAACTCCAGGTCTCCGCAGCCTACCGACATGACCCGTCAATCGTTCTCGCCCTGCTCGAAGAGACTGCACGCAACGTTCCCGAGGTCTTGGAAACACCCGGCCCCAAGGCCCTGCTCTTGAAATACGGAGACTCGGCCGTCATCTACTCCCTTCGATTCTTCATCGAAGACCCAATGCGCAATATCCTGGTCTACAGCAACGTCGCCGAGGCCGTCTGGAAGGCATTCGACGAGAACGCCATCGAGATCCCGTTCCCCCAACAGGTGCAATACACTCTTTTCGGCCATCCCCAGGGTCCTCAGGCAGGCCCGTCGAAGAGGTGAACGGCTCGGTACCCCTTTTGCGCTCCTGTCGTGACCTGAGGGACAGCGTCGCCGACCGGCCCGGAATACAAACACCGCCCGCCGTGACCTGCCCGAATTCTTCGGCCCAATCGATCATTGAGAAATTGCCCCTGCCGTTTGGGTTGTCGTCTTCTTGAACTCCATCGGGGTCAGGTCGTCCAGGCTCGAGTGCGGCCGGACCTCATTGTAGTGAGGCCGCCACCGGGTGTTCGGGTTCAGCTGAAGTTGGACCAGTTGGGGGTTTGAAATAGGAGACACTTCCGGCCCAACCGGAAGGAGCACCTGATGGGTAAGGCAGAGAGTGCGGAGAAGGTCGTCCGCGACATTCAGCGCAAGACGAGACGCCGTTTTTCGGCGGAAGAGAAGATTCGGATCGTCCTCGAAGGACTGCGCGGCGAGGAGAGCATTGCGGCTCTGTGTCGCCGAGAGGGCCTGGCTCCGAATCTCTACTACCGC